>JBDTOF010000411.1:0-5813 GCA_039933375.1 Chloroflexota bacterium | reverse complement strand
GGGCCGACGGAATCCCGGCCGGGTCGTTCACCCGGGCGATCGATCGAGCCCTGGACGGGGAGGGGATCGACACCACCCTCGACACCGCCGAGCTGGTCTCCGCCGAGCCGCCGACGGGTGGACGCCCCGTCTCGATCACCGTTGCCCACCGTGATGGCGTCATTGAGCGGCTGGCCACGGGGGCCCCCGAATCCGTGCTTGCCATGGACGGGACGGCGGATGCCGCGGAGCTGGCATCGTGGCAGGCACAGGTCGATGAAGGTGCGACTGCCGGTGAGCGCCTGATCGGTATCGCCAGGGCCCCGGTCGGCGGGCACTGGTCAATCGTGGCCCTCATCGGTTTTGCGGATCCAGTGCGGAAGGGGATCGGCGGGGCTCTCCGGGAAGCCCGTGACGCCGGGATCCAGACCATCGTCGTCACCGGGGATCATCCCGCCACCGCGGCGTCGATCGCTCGAGCGGCGGGTCTCGCCGACGAGCGCATCGTGACCGGATCCGAGGTGGCGACCTGGGATGACGCGAACCTGGCCGCACAGCTCCCGAGCATCGATGTCGTGGCCCGCTCGACGCCCGAACAGAAGGAACGGATCGTCCGCGTCGCACGAGGCGAAGGGCGGATCGTGGCGGTGACCGGAGACGGGGTCAACGATGCGCCCGCATTGCACAACGCCGACGTGGCCGTGGCCATGGGCAGCGGAACCGCGGTGGCCCGCGAGGCAGCCGATCTCGTGCTCGGCGACGACTCGTTCGTGACCCTCCTGTACGCGCTCCGTGAGGGCCGGCGGCTCGTCGACAACATCCAGAAGGGCCTCGTCTTCCTGGTTTCGACCCACCTCGCGTTTCTCGGTTTCGTCCTGATCGCCACCGTCGCGGGCTACGGGCAGCCGCTGCTGCCGATCCAGATCCTGTGGATGGAGCTGTTCATCGACACCTCCACGTCCATCGCCTTCGAGCGCGAGCCCGGTGAACCGGACCTCATGCATCGCCCACCCCGAACCTCGGGCGCTGCCCTCCTGTCGGCTGGCCTGCTCGGCCGGATCGTGCTCGCGGGCGGCTTCTCGGCGGTGGCCGCCCTCTGGCTCATGCTCTCCCAGCCGGGGGATGCCGAGCACGTCCGCTGGCTGGCCTTCACGGCCCTCGTGTGCGGCCAGGTCGTCCGTGCCTACGCCAACCGCAGCCTGCGGATCCCCGTCCTGCGGATCGGACCCAACCGCCTCCTGCTCGCCGGCGGGGTTGTCGTTGTGCTCATCCAGGTCGCGATCCCGTTCATTCCGGGCGTCAGCGATGCCTTCAGGGCCAGCCCGCTCGACCTGTGGGAATGGGTTCTCGTAGGGGTGATCTCATTCCTTCCGGCCGTCATCGCCGAGGCCATCCGGAGCCGCCCCGGGACCGTCTGGGTGGCGTGACCGGACTTTCGGCCCAGCGGGCCGGACCCGTGACCGGGATATCCTCGCCCACATGTCCCTGATCATCGATGGCCTGAGCAAGCGATTCGACCGCATCCAGGCGCTGGATCAACTCTCCATCGAGGTCCCCGCGGGACAGATCTTCGGATTGCTCGGTGCCAATGGCGCCGGGAAGACGACGGTCATGCGAATCGCCCTCGGAGTGCTGCGCGCGGATGCCGGCACGATCACCTGGGGTGGCACCGATCATCGCCGCCTACAGCGCTCGACCTGGGGCTACCTGCCCGAGGAACGTGGCCTGTACCCGAAGATGACGGTCCTCGATGAGCTGGTCTTCTTCGCCAGGCTCCATGGAGCGTCGACGGGCCAGGCGATCCGTGATGCCAACGGGTGGCTGACCCGACTGCGCGTCCCTGAATTCGCGAGTCGGCGCTGTGGCGAGCTGTCAAAGGGGAACCAGCAGAAGGTCCAGTTCCTGGCATCGGTGATCCACGATCCCGACATCCTCCTCCTCGACGAGCCATTCACGGGACTCGACCCGGTCAACGTGGTCCTGATCCGGCAGGCGATCCTCGAGCTGCGCGAGCGGGGCAAGACCATCGTCCTCTCGACCCACCAGATGGAGACCGTCGAGGCGCTGTGCGAGACGATCGCCATCATCGATCTCGGGCGGACGGTGATCAACGGCCCGCTTCGCGACGTCAAGCGATCAACCGGACGACAGAGCGTGATCCTGGCGCTGGATGGCCCCGCCGACCTGTCCTGGCTCGGCGATCTCCCCGGTGTCAGCATCCTGCGGCCGGGCGTCGATCGCGTCGAGCTGGACCTGGAGCCGGGCACCGATCCCGACGGCGTCCTCGCCGCGGTCGTCGCTCGAGGCGCCCGTGTCCGGCACTTCGAGGTCGCCGACCCAACCCTCGAGCAGGTGTTCATCGAGCTCGTCGGTCATGGCGCGGCGGACGACGAAACCTTGCGTCCCGCCCGGACCGATCCCGCTGAGGAGCCTGCCGCATGACGCCGGATCGGACCGCTCGACACGACCCGACCTTTCCGAACACCCGGATCGTTGCCCGACGCGAGTTCGTGGAGCGGGTGCGGAGCCGGCCGTACGCGGCATCGACCGTCCTGCTGGCGACGCTCGCGGTGTTCGTGGCGTTCCTCCCGATCATCATTCGCCTCGCCGACCGTGACACCACGACGACCATCGCCGTCGTCGCCGATGATGCGGCGCTGGCTGGGCGGGCGTCGTCCGTCATGCGGAGCGTCCTGAGCACCAGCGGTGGCACCCCCGACTCGTGGGTGTTCGAGGTCGAGACGGACCGCGAGGCCGTCAGGACGGCCGTCGGCGAGGGTCGGCTCGACGGGGCGCTGTTCGCCACCCGGGATGCGTCGGGCCGGCTCGACTTCACCTTCATCACGGGCCAGGGACTCGGCGCCGATCGCACCCAGCTCGTGGCCATCGGGACGTTCGCCGTGGCATTCCTGGAATGGACCGAGCGGGTCCAGCCAAGCGGGGCGGTCCCGTTCCTGCCGCCGACGCTCGATGTCCTGGCGGGCGCCGGACCAACATCCGGTGGCACGCCACTCGGAGCCGGCGAGATTGCAAGTCGTCAGCTCCTCGGGACGGTCCTCATCGTCGTCCTCTTCCTGACCATGGTGATCTACGGGATGTGGGTCGCGGCTGGCGTCGCCGCCGAGAAGGAAACCCGCGTCATGGAGCTCCTGATCAGCGCCGCCTCGCCACGCCAGCTCGTGCTGGGCAAGGTGCTCGGGATCGGGTTGGCGGGCTTGCTCCAGTACGTGACGATCCTGCTGCCTGCGGTTCTTGCCCTGGCCCTGCAGCGCCCGATCGGTGAGGCGCTCGGGCTCGGCTCCGGGATCACGCCGCCACTGTGGGGGCTCACACCGGCCTTCGCCGTTGCGTACGGCACGTACTTCGTCCTCGGATTCACGCTCTACGCCCTGATCTATGCGGCGGCCGGCTCGCTTGTCAGCCGCGTCGAAGACCTCCAGGTGATCGCCCTGCCCATGAGCCTGATCGGAATTGCAGGCTATCTGCAGGCGGTCATCGCGCTCTCTGGCGGGCTGTCGACATTCCTCCGGGTTTCGTCCTTCGTCCCGTTCTGGAGTCCGTTCGTGATGTTCTCCAGGCTGACGGTCGGCCGGGTCGAGCCGTGGGAGCTGGTGCTGTCGATCGGACTGCTCGTGCTGACCATCGCCCTCGCGGCGGCGCTGGCCATTCGCGTGTACGCCGCAGGGGTGCTCCTGTACGGGCAGCGGCCGGGGCTGGGAAAGATCCTGCGCGCGGTGCTGTCGCCAGCCGCCTGACCGTCAGGCCGAGTGGTCCGCCGGTGGGCCATCGGGGCCAGGTTGGGCGCCGATATCCGCGTCGTCAAACAGGAGCGGCAGGCGCCTGATGAGCGCCAGGACCGGCGCGCTGCCGGTCCGTGGGTCGGGCAGGGTGAGGGAGTCCTGGTCGCCGCCGGACGAGGCCGCGCCCGCTGAATACCGGCCGCCCGCGACGCCACTCGGAAAGAAGCGCCAGAGGCGACTTCGCACCCCTGGCAGGTAAGGACTGGATCGATGCCGGGCGAGCACGCCAGCGAGTCCCTGGGCGGTCACGGCGTCGAACAGCGCCCGACCCTCGGTCGGGATCGCGGGCAGCGACAGGACTTCGTCGCCCGGATGCAGAGTTCGTCGAAGCGCATCGCGGCGACGCTCCAGCGGCAACCGGAGTAATGATCGTCCATCGAGGTCGAGCAGGTCGAATGCCAGGTACGCAACCGGCCGGCCGGGTTGCCCTGCAAGCCGACGTACGAGCTCGTCGGGGTCGGCTCGTCCGGCTCCATCCACCACCACGAGTTCGCCGTCAAGGACGGCGGACCGGGCGGCCACTCGTACGCCGAGACCCAGCAGTTCTGGTGGGACCAACTGGAGCGGCAGCCCCTCGCTGTCCAGGAACGAGACCTGGCCCCCGCCCGGTACAGCCGCGGGCCCAATGAACGCAAGTGCGCGTCGCCCGCCCCAGTTCGGCTCGAAGAGGTGGTCCGGTGAGTCGAACGGCTCCGGCGAGGTCCGGGCAAGCATCGGACGCAGCGTCGCGGGCGGGTTCGGGAGCGTCGGCTCGAGCCGCAGCGAGAGCTGGTCGGTCATCGTCGGCCGATGGTAGTCGCTCACAGGATCGAGAGCCTGGCAGCCTCGCGACCATGGCCCTGGGTCGCGGCTCGCGGCTCGCTGCCCGGGGTCGCCGCGTCCGGTGATCGGCGGTATCCTCACCGTCCGATGACGACCGCACCACGCGCCGACACCCTGACGAGGGAACGAGCCCACGAACTCGTGCGCGCGTGGGCCGGCGGCCGGCCGGGACCCCTTGGCTCGGTGCTAGGCCGACTGACCGCTGTGGACCAGGTCGGCGTGGAACTCCGGGTCGAGAACCTAAGGAAGCGATCGATCAAGCGAGCCTCCAAGCTGTGGGCCCTCGATCTCGCGATCCGGATGATGGATCTCACGACGCTCGAGGGAAAGGACACACCGGGGAAGATCAGGGCGCTCTGCCAGAAGGCAATGCGCCCCCAGCCGGGCGACCCGTCCATCCCGTCGGTCGCCGCGATCTGTGTCTATCCGAGCCTGATCGAGGAGGCGAAGGACGCCTTGCGTGGCTCCACGGTCAAGGTGGCCAGTGTCGCCACCGCCTTCCCCTCTGGGCAATCGTTCCCGGATATCAAACTGGCCGAGGTCCGCGCGGCCGTGGCGGCAGGGGCCGACGAGATCGACATGGTCATCGACCGCGGCGCCTTCCTGTCCGGTGACTACGGCGCCGTGTTCGACGAGATCGTCGATACCAAAGAGGCCTGCGGAGCGTCGCACCTGAAGGTGATCCTGGAAACGGGTGAGCTCGAGACCTACGACAACGTTCGGCGGGCGAGCATTCTCGCCATGGCCGCCGGTGCCGACTTCATCAAGACATCGACCGGCAAGGTCACTCCCGCCGCCACGCTCCCCGTCACGCTGGTGATGCTGGAAGCGATCAGGGATTTCGAGAAGGCCACGGGTCGCGCCGTCGGAATGAAGGCTGCCGGCGGGATCCGGGTGGCCAAGGAGGCGGTCCAGTACCTCGTGGTTCTGTACGAAACCCTCGGTCCCCGCTGGATGACCCCGGACCGATTCCGGTTCGGCGCGTCGAGCCTCCTGAACGACATCCTGATGCAGATCGAGAAGGAGCGGACGGGCCGTTACCAGGACCCGGACGACTTCACGCTCGACTGACCTGGCCATGTCTGGGACCGCGTTGACGCGGAACCGCTCGCCACGCGTCGGCGTCTGCCCGCCATGACGCGACACCTCGCACTGCTCGCCTGCCTGGTACTCGTAGTCGCCGCCGCCTGCGGTGGGGGATCGGCGGCGACG
>JBDTOF010000410.1:0-3759 GCA_039933375.1 Chloroflexota bacterium | reverse complement strand
GACGTCAAGGGTCTGCCGGCCGATCGATCCGGTCGAGCCGATCAGCGCGATCCGAGTACGGGGCATCGCGGCGCGGTCCGATCCCGGACGTCCGTCAGCGGAATGCAACGAGGACATACAGAACGACGGCCGGTGCCGCAAACAGGAAGGAATCGATTCGGTCGAGGACCCCACCGTGGCCGGGAATGGCGTTTCCGGAGTCCTTCACGCCGGCGGCTCGTTTCAGCATCGATTCGACGAGATCCCCCGCCTGTGCGGCGAGCGCAATCACGGGACCGAGGAGTAGACCGGCGAACCAGTCACGACCGAGGCCGACCACAAGGATCATCGTCAGGAGGGTCACGGCTGCGGTCCCGCCAATGACCCCCTCGACCGTCTTGCCCGGTGAGATATGGCGCATCAGCAGGCGGCGACCGAACCGTCGTCCAACGAAGTAGGCTCCGGTGTCGAAGGCCCAGACTCCAAGGACCAGGACCAGCAGCCACCCGAACTCCCGACCGAGGAACCCGAGCGGTGCTCCGTCACCGATCGTCGGCGCCCCGTCGGCCAACCTGGGCACGAACCCGAGCAGTCCGACGTACAGCGCTCCGAAGGTCGTGGTCATGAAGCCTGCCAGGCCCTCTCGAGGGTCGGACCACGTCAGTGCCGCCGCCCCTGTGAGGGCGATACCGATGCTCGCAAGCAGCATCCCTGAGCCGGTCGGCAGGGATGGGATCGCGTCACCGATGGCGACCACGACCGCCAGGACGAGGCCGAGCGCCGGGAATGCCGGATGGCCGGCCGCTTTGAGGAGCGTGAACACTTCACGTGCCGCCAGGGCCACCGTCACGGCCACGGCCACCGTCACCCACGGTTCTCCGAGCCACAGGATCACCAGGAGCAGCGGGACCAGGAAAGCCGAACTCCTGACCCGGTCCTTCAGCACGCCGAAACCGACAGCGCACTCATCGTCCGAACCGACGCTGCCTCGAGGCGTACTCGGCCAGAGCCGCGTCGAGTTCCTCGGCGCCGAAATCCGGCCACAGGGTCTCGGTCGTCACGAGCTCGGCATACGCCGATTGCCAGATCAGGAAGTTCGAGAGTCGCTCCTCACCCCCTGTCCGGACCACCAGGTCCGGGTCGGGCGTGCCGGCAGTGTAGAGCGATGAGGCGACGAGGGCCTCATCCACGGCTCCTGGTGTGACCCCCGAGGCGACGATCCGGCGGATTGCATCGACGAGCTCCGTTCGGCCGGCGTAGTTGAAGGCGATCGTCAGGACCATCTCGGCGCCGTCACCGGTCGCAGCCAGGGCGTCGTCGATGGATGCTCTCGTCTCGGGGGGCAACTCGTCCATCCGCCCGATCATCCGAACCCGCACCCCCTGGGCGCGCAACTCGTCGGTTTCGTTCCGGATCGCGGCCTCGAGCAGTCCGAATAGGGCCGTTACCTCGGCATCCCCGCGTGCCCAGTTCTCGCGGCTGAAGGCGTACAGGGTCAGGGCCCGGATTCCACGTCGGCGGGCATGGCGCAGGACGTTCCGGATCGCCTCGACGCCGGCGGGGTGGCCATCCAGTTCGTGGAGGCCGCGATTCCTGGCCCAGCGGCGGTTGCCATCCATGATGATCGCGACGTGGTGGGGAAGCTCGAGCGCGGCATCAGAGTGGTTCGGCGCCTGCTGCCGATCGACGCCGTCATCACTCTCAATCGGGTGGGCCGCTGGGGGGGCATCCGTCGGCCGGACGAGCGGTGCGCGAGCCACTAGACCTCCAGGACTTCCTGTTCCTTCGCCCCACCGACACGATCGACTTCGCCGATGTACTGATCGGTGGTCTTCTGGATGAGTTCGTGCAGACGGCGCGCATCGTCCTCACTCACCTCACCCTCACGTTCGAGCTTCTTGAGCTGGTCCGTGGCCTCGCGCCGGACGTTCCGGACTTCGACGCGAGCTTCCTCCATCCGCCGGTGTACGACCTTGACGATGTCACGCCGACGCTCTTCGGTCAGCGCCGGGATGTTCAGTCGAACGACGGTGCCGTCCACATTCGGCATCAGTCCGATGTCGCTCTTGAGGATCGCCTTCTCGATCGCCCCGAGAACACTCCGGTCCCACGGTTGGATCACGATCTGATGCTGTTCGGGGATGCTGATCCCGGCCAGCTGATTGAGAGGAGTCTGGGTGCCGTAGAAGTCGACGTGGATCCGCTCAACGAGGCTCGTCGTGGCACGACCGGTCCGCATGCCCTGGAAGTCGCGTTCCATCGCTTCGACGGCGCGGGCCATCTTCTGGTCGGCGTTGGCGACGATTTCGTTGCTCATGCCTGTCCGCCTCCCGACATCGGGGCAGTGATCAGCGTACCCACCGGTTCGCCGAGCGCCACCCGGGCAATGTTGTCCGGCTGGTTGAGGTCGAAGACCACGATCGGAAGATCATTCTCCATGCACAGCGCAACTGCTGCAGCATCCATCACCTTGAGCTGATCCCGCAGCAGGTCGGAGTACTCGAGCTGGTCGTAGCGTCGGGCGTTCGGGTGGGTCACTGGATCTGCATCGTAGACGCCGTCGACCTTCGTCGCCTTGAGCAGGACCTCGGCTCCGATCTCGATCGCTCGAAGGGCCGCGGCGGTGTCCGTCGTGAAGTACGGATTACCGGTCCCGGCCACGAAGATCGCAACCCGTCCCTTTTCGAGGTGCCGCACTGCGCGCCGGCGGATATACGGTTCAGCGATTTCGTTCATTGCAATGGCGCTCATGACGCGGGTTGGAATACCGGCCCGCTCAAGCGCGTCCTGCAGGGCCAGTCCGTTCATGACCGTGGCAAGCATGCCGATGTAGTCGCCCGTGGCGCGATCCATGCCCGCGGCTGAGGCGGCCATCCCACGGAAGATGTTGCCACCGCCCACGACCACCCCGACCTGGACACCGGTCGCGTGGACCCGAGCCACCTGGCCGGCGATGAACGCGCAGACTGCCGGGTCGACGCCGTAACTCCGGGAACCGAGGAGTGCCTCGCCCGAGAGCTTCAGCAGGATGCGGCCGTAGCGCACCTGGCCGCGTTCAGGAGCGTCGGTCACAGTTCCTCCCCGAGTGCGTAGCGGACGAACCGACGCACCCGGATGTTCTCCCCGATCGTCGAGATCCTGTCGTTCACCAGGTCCCGGACCGACCGGTCCTCGTCACGAAATGGCTGCTCGAGAAGGCAGACTTCCCGGTACCACTTCTTGAGCTGGCCATCCACGATCTTGTCGCGAATCTCAGACGGCTTCGCGGCGGCTGACGGCTCGGCGACGAGCTCAACCTTCTTCCGCTCAAGCTCCGCGGCCGGGATCCCATCGACGTCGACGTAGAGCGGGGCAAGACCAGCGACCTGGATCGCCAGGTCCCTTACGAGCTTCTGGAACTCGTCGGTCCGGGCGACGAAGTCGGTTTCGCAATTGACCTCGATGATTACGCCGACGCGGCCCCCGGTATGGATATAGCTGGAGACGAGGCCCTCGCGGGCATCCCGTCCAGCCTTCTTGGCGGCCGCGGCAAGCCCGCGTTCGCGAAGCAGCAGGACTGCCTTCTCGACGTCTCCGCCGGTCTCATCGAGGACGCGCTTGCAGTCCATGAACCCAGCTCCGGTGCGCTCGCGGAGGTCCTTTACTGCCCCCGCACTGATGGTGGCCATGCTGATTCGATGCTCCTGTTCTCTGGCGTCGAGCCGCGAGCCCGCCGCATCTGATCGTACGAGTGGTTGTGGGTCAGACCGCGTCCGGAGCGGCTGCCCGCTCCGCTGCTTC
>JBDTOF010000409.1:0-1700 GCA_039933375.1 Chloroflexota bacterium | reverse complement strand
GGGTCGTCACGGCATTGGTCCCCAACGAGCTGTTCGCCTTCAAGGTGACGAAGCCTGTGCCGTTCGATGCGTCGTACCGGTTCGAGCCGACCGCTGCCGGCGTGAAGGTCACGATGAGTGTGAACCCCGTGGGCTTCACCAAGGTGATCTGGCCGATCATCTCGGGCGTCGGCAAGAAGCAGTACCTGCGGGACTTCGCCAAGCTGAAGGAAGTGCTTGAGGCGAGGCCGTAGTAGCCCAGCCCAGACCGAGCTCGTACGTCGGCGACGTACCGCTTCACGCAGCATCGGCGCTGCGGCCGCAGTGGGCGGAGCCATCAGCATGGCTGTGCTCGCCATGTCGGAGGCTGCGCTCGGCCTTGCCCAAGACCTGTCGCGTGGCGGTGATGGGGACCCGCTGCGCGTCGCGATTTCGCTGCTGCTCGCAGAGACGGCCTTTGCAGCCGTTGCGGTCGCGCTCCGAATGGCCTGGATGATGGACCGATCTCCGGACTCATCGGGGTGGCCGTCCATCGCGCTGGCGGTCGCCGCGACCCTGTTCGCAGTCGCCGGCGCGATGATCGTCGTCGGGCGGATCACCGACTGGTGGCCGGGGGAGTTGCTGGGCGTGGTGAACCTGCCAGGGATGCTGCTGCTCGCGGCGGCCTGGATCGCGGTCGCGCGGACGAGCCACCGGCGGCACGGATCGACCTGGCGAGGGTTTCTGCCGTCCAGTCTCGCCGGGCTAGGCATGATGCTCCCCCCACTCGCCGTCATCGGTGGACCGCTCCAGATACTGGCGCAGACGCTGTTCGTCGCCGGTTGGCTCCTGATGGCAAGGCTGATCTGGTCCGGAAGGGACGTCACCTCCGAAGGCGTGCCCGCCCGCTGACACCGTGGGGCAAGCGGAGTGGATGCCCCGAGCTCTTCGACCGGATCCGCGCGCTGCATACCGACACGTTCAACGTCCACACGCGGTTGATGAAGCCGCTCTTTGGCGGGTTCGACGGGGCGGCGGGCTCTCACGCCAGCCGCCTCGCGGCGGCCAGCCACTCATCCCGTCCCTCGATCGGGATCTCGTAGGTTGCTGACGCTTGCGCAACACCCGTGAGGCGCGCCATATGAAAGCATCCGGCAGCGCCTTGTCGTCGGACTGATCGCTCGTCAGCCGACGGGGTCACGAGTTGGCCGGTCCACCGTCGTTCGCCCGGTCATCTCAGCTCCCTCCGCCGCGCAGGCTGCGCTCCGAGCATCAGCCCGGCCCGGCGTCCGGGATGTCCGCGGAGTCGGCGTCGTGCCACCAGGACCAGAGCGCCTCGGAAATCGCCCGGTGCTGGGCGGGCGTCAGCCGCTGCCCGAATTGGCGTTCGATGACCTCCCCGTGGCGGGCAACTGCCGCGGCATAACGTTGCCGACCGTCTGCGGTGAGCACCACCCGGACACCGCGACGGTCGCCGGGCACGGGCGCGCGCTGGACCAGGCCGGCGGCCTCGATGCGGTCCACGAGCCGTGTCAGCCCGCCGCGGGTGAAAAGCGCGAGCTGCTCCAACTCCTGCATCCGGAGGCCGGCCGGCCCAGCGTCGGCGAGGCGCGAAAGCACGTCGAACCACGTCAACGGGAAGCCATCGTTCGCGATCATGTCGAGGTCGGCGATCCTGAGGACCCGGGCGCTCGCGAATAGGACACCGCGCCAGGAATCGAACCAGGTCCGGTCCGCCGCAG
>JBDTOF010000408.1:0-2103 GCA_039933375.1 Chloroflexota bacterium | reverse complement strand
AGCCGAGGCGGCCCGGCAGGTCGGCTCGGGGGATGAAGTTCCAGATCTGGATCGGTGCGGCTGGGACGTCCGACGGCGCCACCGGTGAGCCCAGCACGAGGATCCCGGGCGACGGAGGAGGTAGTCCGCATAGGAACGGGATGCGACTCGCGACGGCCCCGCCGCTCGGCGACAAGGCCGTCCGCGCAACATCTCCCGTCGCGGCGCGGGCCCCGCTGACCCGTACCTGCGGCGGGCCGGATCCGAGCTCAACCGTCACGCTCCCGCTCAGATCCGTGCGCAAGACCTTCGCCCCGGACGCCCCGAGCCGCTCAACCGTCGCCGCGGCGGGGTGACCGTAGGGATTGCCACGTCCGGCAGAGATCACGGCCACCGACGGTTGGAGGGCCTGGATCATCGGTCCCGTCGAGGCGGTGCGCGATCCGTGGTGCGCGACCTTGAGGAAATCGACCGTCGGCAGGCCCCGGGCGAGCAGTTGCGGATCGATCTGCTCCTCGATGTCGCCAGCCAGGAGGAGTCGATGACCATTGACCTCGCCCAGCAGCACGATCGATACGTTGTTGATGCCGGTCCCATTGTCCGGAGGGCGTTCCGGCACCGTGCCCGGATCGGGCCACAGGACCCTGAAGCGGAACTCGTCGATCGCGAATCGATTCCCCGTGGACAGCGATCCCCGCGCAATCCCGATTGTCGCCAGTTCCGCGTTGAGGGCCGCATACCCCGGGCCGGGTCCGAACATGCCGGGCTCCAGCACACGATCCACCTCGTACCGCTGGAGGAGGGCCGCGAGCCCGGCGGCGTGATCCTCGTGCGGATGCGACAGGATCACGAGATCGATGCGTCGATCCCACGGCGGGAGATGCTCGTCCAGGGCCACCAGGAGGCGTGACGGATCGGGTCCGCCGTCCACGAGTAGACGACCTCCGCGTCCGCCTTCGACGAGGATGGCGTCTCCCTGCCCGACGTCGAGGACCGTGACCTTCGGGATCCCATCGGGTCGGTGGACCATCACGACCGACATGGCGACCACTGATCCCGCGAGACCAGCGACGACGATGCGTCCGGCGCGGGTGCTCCACCAGGAGGCCGGCCGCCGGGCTTTCGGACCAGGTGCGCGCTGCACGCCACGGCCGTGGGCTGGTCGGTCACCCGCCGATCGCGCGGCACCGGTGCGAGCAAGGATTGTGACGGCTCCGATGCCGAGCGCTGCGACGCCCGCGATCACGAGATTCCAGGGCTCCACCAGCTGGACGCTCGCGAAGGGCAGCAACGCCCCGGCGCGTACCGCGCCGACCATGAGCGAGAAGAGCAGCCAGGCCGGGAGTCCGACGATCGTCGCCACGACCGCCGGAAGCCCCGCCATCGCCAGCAGGCCTCCCGCAAGGGCGACCACCCCCGCGCCCATCGCCGGCGCCACGAGTGGCACCACCGCCAGGTTGACGACCGGGGAGACCAGGGACAGCCGGCCGAAGGACAGAACGACGATCGGGAGCGTCGCGAGCTGGGCGGCCAATGACACCCCGAGGCTCTCGGCCAGCCAGCCGCGGAGGCGACCGGGGTCACGGCCGGCAAGGCGGGCCGAAAACGGCGTTCCCCAGGCGATGAGGCCCACCGTCGCCAGCGCCGACAACTGGAATCCGACGTCAGCAACGAGCGTCGGATCGACCATCAGCAGCGCCACGACCGCCCAGCCGATCGCCGCGGCCGCGCGGCTCGGGCGACCAAGTTCGCGGGCCAGCATCACCACACCCGCCATCACGGCCGCCCTGACCACGGACGGGGAAGGACCCACGAACGCGACGTAGGTGATGATCGCCAGCGCCGTCAGCGCGACTCGCCGCCTCCGGGCGAGCCGACCGGCGAGCGCCGCCAGCGTGGTGGCGACGATCGCGATGTTCCAGCCCGAGATCGCCACGACATGCGTCGCACCGACAGCGGTGAAGGCAGCCGAAAGGTCCCGATCCACCCGGTCCCTCAGCCCGATCAGAATGCCGCTTGCCAGCCCGGCCTCGGGCTCCGGCACCCCGAGCTGAAGCGCCCGATCGGCACCACGGCGGAGGCCCTCGAGCGCCGTCCCGAGGTCGCCGGTTCGCGAGTCGAGCT
>JBDTOF010000407.1:0-1659 GCA_039933375.1 Chloroflexota bacterium | reverse complement strand
GTCGGCCGGCCCGGCAAGACGTTCGAGTATGGACGACACGTGTTCTTCGCTCCGTTGGTGCGCCCTGCAGTCATGACGCAGGGAGTGTGTTCGGTGGGTCGCCAGTAATGTGATACCACGAACGCGCATGTTTCACAAATCGGGGGTTGGGCTGCAGACGTGGACGGTACACTGCCGACGTGATCGAGGCGGAACTCCGGCATCTCGGCGCACGACTGGTCGCCGCGGCCAGCGACCCGACTGCGACCGGCTCGGAGAACACGCGACGAGCGACCCTCGTCATGGCGAGTATCACGGTCGGCCTGCTGTCGTTCGCCTGGGTCGCGGTCTACCTGGCGCTCGGGCACCCGATAGCGGCCGCGATCCCGTTCGCGTATCAGGTCGCATCCTTGGTCGGCCTTCTCATTGTCGCCCGTGGGCAAGGGTTCGCGATCTTCAGGGCGAGCCAGCTTGGTCTGATGGCCGTTCTCCCATTCCTCTTGCAATGGGTGCTCGGCGGGTACGCGGCGTCATCAGCAGTCTCACTGTGGTCCCTTGTCTCAGCACTCGGTGCCGTCTTCTTTCTCGGAGCGGTCGCTGCCGTTCCCTGGTTCGTCGGCGTTGTCGCGCTTACGATCCTGTCCGCGATCCTCGACCCGCTGCTGGCGGCCTCCGCGGTCGCTCCGCCCGCCCTCATTCAGACCGCCTTCTTCGGGCTGAACGTCCTTGGCGTGTCCGCCACCGCATACGTCATGGTCCAGTTCTTCGTCCGTCAGCGCGAGGGGGCCCTCGAAGCGCTGGATCGTGAGCACCAGCGATCGGAGACCCTGCTTCTCAACGTTCTGCCACAGGTCATCGCTGAGCGCCTCAAGGCGGGAGCTACGACGATCGCGGATGCGCACCCAGAGGTCACGGTGCTGTTCGCGGACGTGGTCGACTTCACGCCGTACGCGGAGCGGACGAGCGCGGAGCAGGTCGTCAACGCCCTTGACGTGATCTTCACCGCCTTCGATGAGATCGCCGACCGCCACCACCTCGAAAAGATCAAGACGATCGGCGACGCCTACCTCCTCGTCGGCGGACTTCCCGAGCCGCGGGCCGACCATGCGCGGGCCGTCGCCCTGGCCGCACTCGAGCTCCTCGAGACGAATGACCGCCTGGCTGAGTCCTCGGGCACCGGCCTCAGGATCCGGATTGGGATGGATAGCGGGCCGGTCATTGCCGGGGTGATCGGCCGCCGCAAGTTCAGTTACGACCTCTGGGGCGACACCGTCAATACCGCGGCTCGCATGGAATCCCACGGCGCGGCTGGCCGGATCCAAGTGACCGGCCGGGTTGAGGCGCGACTGAGGGACGAATTCGATTTCGAGCCGCGCGGCACGATCAACCTGAAGGGGAAGAGCGCAACCCTGGCGTTCTTCCTCGTTGGGCCACGGGACGCGTAGGCGGCCTACTCGGCCTCTCGGGCCTCTTCGGGACGAACATCGATGGCACTGAGCGCACCCCCAGCGCGGGTGACAAGCTGCTGGACCTTGAGCTCCGCCTCCCCGAGCAGGGCCGCACAGCGTTCATGGAGTGCGACCCCGCGCTCGTACAACGCGATGGACCGCTCCAGGGGCAGCCCGCCGGTTTCGAGATCGGCGACGGACTTCTGGAGCTCGGCCAGCGCCTCGTCAAAGC
>JBDTOF010000406.1:0-2293 GCA_039933375.1 Chloroflexota bacterium | reverse complement strand
TCGGCAAGGGCGGCACGCCGCTCCTCCTCCGCGCTCTCACGATCGCGACGAGCCTGCTCGGCGTCCTTGAGGCCCCGCTCGATCCGGTCCTTGCGACTCGACAGCATGCCGCTGATCGGCTTGAAGGCGAAGACCCAGATGACGAACAGGAAGAACAGGAAGTTGACGGCCGAAACGATGATCCAGAAGCCGTTGATCACCAGGCCGGGGCCTTCCTCGGCCTGGAGGGCGGCGGCCCCCTGGGCGATGCCACCGGCGAAGGCGAACAGATCCACGGTCAGGGCTCCGGTTCTGCTGCGGCTACTTGATGAAGATCGTCAGGATGCCGACGACGATCGCGAGGACGCCGAGGCCTTCGGCGAAGGCCGCCAGGACGATCGCGAGGCCACGGATCTGACCGGCCGCGTCGGGGTTCCGCCCGATCGCGCTGCTGGACATGCCGGCGAGGATGCCGATGCCGATGCCGGGTCCGAGAACGCCGAGGGCCGCCAGGCCCGCTCCGAGGTGTTCCATGAACTTGTTCCTCCTTCAGTCCGGGCAACGCCCGGAGTCATTGTGACCAGATGGATGGGTTGTGGCGCTATGGCTCCAGCGATGGGTTGGGGACCGGCGTGGCGAGGGCCATCTCGTCGAGCTCGGTCAGATGCTCGTCCGAGTGGTGGGTTTCGATCGCTGCGAGCGTGAACATGAGGGTCAGAACGCTGAAAATCACGGCCTGGACGGCGTTGAGCAGGACCTCGAGGCCAATGAGGGCGACAGGGATGATCGCGACCGTCAGCGCGGTCATGACGCCGAGCGCCACTTCCCCGCCGAAGATGTTGCCGAAGAGTCGCATTGACAGCGTCAGTGGCTTGACGAACTCGAGCAGGAGTTCGATCAGGCCGACGAACATCGCGATGAACCCGGCGCCGATCCCGTTGCGGAATTCGCCGATCGGCAGGAACTTCCCGAGATAGCCCCTCACGCCCAGGGCGCGGAAACCCTGGTACTCGAAGAAGGTGAAGGCCACGAGTGCCAGCCCGATGGTCACGTTCACGTCGCTGGTCGGGGCGCGCAGGATTTCCAGCTTTCCCACCGGCGGAATGAGTCCGCTCCAGTTCGAGAACAGGATGTACAGGAAGAATGCCGCGAAGATCGGGATGAACCGGGCCGCTTCCTTGCCGCCGAGAGAAACACCGAAGTCGTGCAGGGATTCGTAGGCGAACTCGACGAGGTTCTGCGCTCGGCCAGGGATCTCCTTCATGCCGCGCGTTGCCAGGATCATCACGGTCAGAACGACCACGATCACGATCCACTGGGTCAGGATCGACGAGGTGATGGACGGGTGGAACTGGACGATGCCGGATGTCGCCACATCCGGCGCCAGGTCCCAGATGACATGCGGTGCCGGCAGCTCGAGGTTGGCCGTGATCCCGTCCGACGGGAACGAGAAGGCGTCACCCGACTGACCGCCCTTCGGGAAGGGCGGCATGAACAGTGCGGCGAGGACATCGAGAATCACGACCGCCGCAAGGGCGATCAGGACCTTCCTGCCGTTCGACATGGGGGCGGCCATTGCGGCCGTCCGCTCGTTGGTCAACGCTCGCTCCACACACAGGAGCGCGGCATGCGCCGCGCTCGTCGAGTTTCGTTGTCGCGCACTGGCGCGCTCACATTCGCTTGTCCATTGCCGCGAGAAACCGGCTCACGAGCAGCCAGACCGCCCGGGCCCCGATCCCCATTCCCACCAGCAACCCGATGAGGACGAAGACGGGGATGGTCCCCAACCGCTGGTCGGCCCAGTAACCGATGCCAACGCCAGCCAGGGTTGTCACGAGCAGGACGAACCCGATTTCCGAAAAGAGTGCGAGGTAGGCCACTCCGCGGCCCGGCTCGATCATCGGTGCCCTGGCAAAGCCGCCGGAGTATACCAGAGGGTCTCCGGAACCCGCCGCCTGGAAGTTGCGGAACGGTTGCGGCCGATGCCCGGCAGGAAGCGCCTCACTGGACCACGTACAACAGCGTTGCGCTGTCGGTGCCGCCGGCCGCGGTCACGGTCAGGCTGATCGTGTACGAGCCGGGCGATGCGTAGGAATGGGCTCCAGAGGAGGACGATCCAGGAGCACCGGGGTCCCCGAAGTCCCACTCCGAGCTGGCAGGATTCACGTTCATCGTCACGCCACAGGTCACAACGACGGGGGCCGAGGCCGAGCCGGATACGGGGTTGCAGACGATCGACTCGATGACGGGGGATGCGGGCGTTGGGCTCGGGCTCGGGCTCGGCGTTGGTGGCGGCGTGGGAGTCGGCGTGGGA
>JBDTOF010000405.1:0-2644 GCA_039933375.1 Chloroflexota bacterium | reverse complement strand
TTGCCGGACGAGGCGCTCGCTCTCGCGTCACCACGGAACGAGTGGACCGTCGCCATGATCGTCGCCCACATCGTCGACGCCGCCGCCTGGTATGCATCGCTGCTCGACGGCAGCGTCTGTCCGCCCGATGTGGCGGTGCCGACGACCAGCGCCGATATCGCGGCGATCGCCGAGGCTTGTGCCGCGGCTGACGCTCGGCTCAGAGCCGTCGCGTCCCTCCCGGACGGTATGGTCGAGAAGGACCCGGGTCGGTACAACAAACGCTCGACGATCCTCAGCCAGTCGATCCACCACGCGACCGAGCACCGGGCCCAGGTCGCGGGAGCCCTGTCGACCAACGGGATCAATGTGATCGACCTCGACGCCCTCGATGTCTGGGCGTACGGCGAGGCAGAGGGCCTCGGCGCGTAGGGGCGGGTAGCAGCCACCACCGCCCGAATCGCGAAGGAGGAACGTGGACGCATCAAACTCCAGCACCCGACTTCGCCGCCTATGGCTCGCCATGTTCCTCGTCGTCGCGGCCGCTGGCGCTGGCATCTGGGTGTGGTCCTCGCAGCCGCGTACCGAACTGGAGCGACGCCGGGCAGCGGAGGACCTCGTGGCTGGCGTCCACGCCTCCGTCACGGTTACATCGTCCTCACTCGCGGTGACGAGCGCGATCGCGGACTTCGGGGTCTCGGGGGGCATTCACCTGGTGCGGGTCAGAATCCTCGATGAGCTGGTGCTCGACGTGCGCCTCGCCGCGGACACCGAGGTCGTGCTCGCCACGCCGCCTCGCATCTGTGTCGTCGGTCCGTTCTCGGCGCCGGACGACGCCGGGCTCAGCGATCCCTGCTGGGGAGCGCCGGACCTCGAAGACGCCATCGCGGCGCACATGCCTGCCGATGCTGACGGCCACTCTCTGCTGGTGGCCGGTTCCCCGATGGACGTTGCGGCAACCCTGCAGCGCGGCGACGTGGGGTGCGACTACCCGCCGGGGGAGTGGCAGCTCGAGGTGACCCTGAACCCGATCATCGACGGTCTGCCGACGGGCACCATCGATGTACTCCCGGCGCTCTTCACGGTGCCGCTGGAGACCGCGGGACCGCTGCCCCTCCTCGGGGTGCGCGAGACGCGGTATTGCGGCCTCGCTTCGGGGGTCTACCGGAACCAGGGCGAACCGCCGGTGGCATCGCCGTAGAACGATAGGGGACCCCAGCCCGTGCGCCACGCGGTTGCTCTGCTACTTGCGCAAGTACGCAATATGAGCTAGCGTGTACGGCCTGATGACATTCACCGAAGAAGCACTCGAGCGATACCGGCTGCACGCCGAAATCTGCAAGGTCCTCACGGACCCTAAACGCCTGATGCTGCTCGACGCCCTGCGTCACGGTGACCGGACCGTTCAGGAGCTCGCCGACACGATCGGCGTGGCGCTCCCGAATGCCAGCCAGCACCTGGCCGTGCTGCGTTCCGCCGGGCTCGTGGAGGGCCATCGAATCGGGACGACCGTCCGGTATCGGCTGGCGGAGCCCGGGATCATCGCCGCGTGCGATGCCGTCCACGGGATCGTCGAGCGTCGTCAGGCCCGCAAGCTCCCTGAATCCAATGTGGCGGTCACGGGCGCCATACCCCAATCCACCTGGAGATCACCCGGATGAACCGCACCAGTTTCACCTTCGGCACCCGGCTCGCCGGGACCATCGCCGACAACCGTCCGGCCGTCGAGGCGGCACTCAAGGCCGAGGGCTTCGGCGTCCTCACGGAGATCGACGTTCAGGCCACGCTCAAACGGAAACTCGACATCGACCGCGCCCCCTACCTGATCCTCGGTGCGTGCAATCCACAGCTTGCTCATCGAGCCATCGAGGCTGACCCGTCGGTCGGAGCCCTTCTCCCCTGCAACGTCGTCCTGCGCGAAGAAGGCACCGAGACGATCATCGAGGCGATGGACCCCTTGGCCGCGCTCGGGATCGTGGACGCTCCCGGCGTGCAGCCGGTGGCCGAAGAGGCCGCCGAGCGGCTCCAGCGGGCGATTTCCTCGCTCGAACTGGCCAGCCTCGCGACCTCGACGCGAGCCTGACAGACCACGGATTTCCGCCAGTCAGGCGCTGGCGCACGCAGGACCGGCCCCCCGGCCACCAAGGAGCTTGTACCCATGGCACTCAAGACCGCGACCGTCAAGCTTGACGGCGACATGCGCTTCATCGGTAGATCGGGCAGCGGCCACGTTGTCGTGCTTGACGACGGAACGAGCGATACAGGAATGCGGCCGTCCGAACTCGTTCCACTCGCGCTCGCCGGATGCACCGCGATGGACGTCATCTCGATCCTGCGCAAGAAGCGCCAGGACATCCGGAGCTACGAGGTCGAAGCACGGGCCACCCAGCAGGACGGACACCCGAACGCATTCACCCGAATCGATGTGATGCACGTCATCGAGGGTTCCGGTCTCGACCTCGAGGCGGTGCGCCGCGCGATCGAGCTGTCGGCAACGAAGTACTGCTCCGTGGGCGCGACGCTGTCCAGCGGCATCACCGAGGTGCACCACGCCTACCGGGTTCGAGATAACACGGAATCGGCCGAAGCGTCTGATGAAGTGATCGTCCTTGGACCGCACGAGGCCATCGTCGAGCAGCGCAGCCTTGCTGCGGTCGGCTGAGGC
>JBDTOF010000404.1:0-1840 GCA_039933375.1 Chloroflexota bacterium | reverse complement strand
CCGCGAGCACGAGCAGGGTCAGGGAAATCGCGATGGCCGGAGTCATCAGGCGACTACTCCGGACCAGCTCGACATCGTTCGGCTCGGCGGCCGCGGGCACGGCGGCGGGCGTCGCGATCGCTGCGCCAGCGGGCACCGCTGCTGGCTCGGCGAGTTCCCCCGTGGACATCACGACCGCGGCGGTCACGGGAGTGGCCTTACGCTCTGATCCTCGAGGCGGTTCGTCAACGACCAGGGGGATCGCCGGACCATCGACCCCGAGCTGATATCTCGGACATCGGACATGTGAGGCGGTCAGACAGGCTGTCCGCTGCCAGTCGAGGGGCTGTGGTTCGGCAGGTCCACCGGCCACGCATCGGTTAGCCGTGCTTGCGTCCTGCAGTGGAGCGCGGAAGGCGCCGCGCGAGACGGATCGCAGGAACGGGCACACTCCCGGATTCCCGGATCGAAGATCGCGATCGGCGAGCAAGCGAGGTTCTCCTGCGTCCACGTACCCTCTCGACTGCGGTTCTGGCCGGTGCCGACTCTAGTACCTTTTCCGCGTAGCCGTGGCGCGAATCGCGGTGCTAGGCTTCCGGCGGGCGGCGCACCGGTCCGCCACGATACGCACCGCCGAGGCAAATCCCACCGTGGCTCTACCGATCTCGACCGCCACCCCCGAGCCGGACCAGTACCGGCTGGCACCACACCGTATCCGCCGCTGTACGTTCAGGCGACTGATCCAGGTGGAGGCTCGCAACGAGCGCGTCTACGACGTGGAGTGCCTCTACCCGGACCGCAAGGTACCCATCCCCATCGGGGACCTCGAGACGGCGATGGACGTCTGCAACGCCTGCATGGCCGCGCATATCTTCCGCCCGGACGAGGATTGATCCACATGCCTCACGCCCCGTGATCGGTGTCCACGGCGAAGGCGCCGTCGATCTCAGCGAACGGGATCCCGCGGTTCAGCCCCGAGAAGGTTCCGTCGTCCGCGATCTCCCGGGCAGTCTCGAGGAAGGCGCCCCAGGCAACCCGGGCCAGTCCCCCGCCGACGCTGATCCGCCGGGCGCCAAGATCGGCGAGGACCGCTACGGTGGTGAAGTCGCTCCCGACCAGGACGTTGACCGGCTTCGGCGCAACGGCTCTGATCACCGCCCCGATGTCATCGAGCGTCCCGATCCGTGGGGCGTAGAGGCAGTCGGCTCCGGCTTCGGCGTAGGCCTGCAGGCGACGGATCGTGTCGGGCAGATCGGGCCGACCGACCACGAACCCCTCTGAGCGACCCGTGAGCAGCACGTGCCCACCGGCGTCGTCAATCGCCTTCCTGGCGGCACTGATACGAGCGACGGACAGGTCGAAATCGAACAGCGGCTCCAGGGGGTTCCCGGTCGAGTCCTCGATCGACAGGCCGGCGATCCCGGTCTCGGCAGCTCGCGCGACGTTGGCGGCGACCGCCTCGGGCTCGATCGCAAATCCCCCCTCGAAATCGGCGTTGACGGGGATATCGACCGATCCGGCAACGACGCGCAAGTGCTCGAGCGCCTCGTCCAGGGTCACCCCGTTGTCCGACTTGCCGAGCGTCCAGGCGAAGCCGGAACTCGTCGTTGCCAGGGCCTTGAACCCGAGGCCCGCGAGGAGGCGAGCGCTGCCGGCGTCCCAGGGGTTGGGGATCACGAAGCAGCCCGCCTGGTGGAGCGCCCGGAACGTGTCGATGTGGTTGGTCGATCTCGGCATTCGGGCCACGATAGCAGTCGACGATGCAGGCGACCAGTCGAAAACGAGCACAAGGCCCGCACGAAACCGGGTGAGGCGCCAGCGAGGCGACCTGTAAGCCGAGTTCTGTCCCACCGGGAGCCGA
>JBDTOF010000403.1:0-4627 GCA_039933375.1 Chloroflexota bacterium | reverse complement strand
CGCGGAAGTAGCACAGGTTGTCCGGGTCGCGCATCGTTGGCAGGCCCGGGTGGACACCGTCGATGGCGTGGGTGAAGAGGTACTGATGGGCCATCGGAATGATCGGGACGGTGACCCCGGCCATCCGGCCGATCTCAGGCGCGTACATCCCGCCGGCATTCACCACGACATCAGCGGCGATGGTCGACCGTGATCCGTCGCGGGCTTCGATCTCCACGCCGCGGACGCGGCCGCCTTCGACCTGAATGTCGATCACCCGCGTGTGCTGGCGGATCTGCGCGCCGCGCGACCGGGCACCCGCCGCGAGCGCCTGGGCGAGACCAGACGGATCGAGCCAGCCGTCGGTCGGGAGCCAGACCGCGCCCAGAACGCCGTCAAGCGTCATCAGCGGAAACCGATCCTGGGCCTCCTGGGCCGAGATCAGTTCGAGCGGCAGCCCGAAGGTTTTGGCCCAGCCGGCTTGCCGCTGCAGTTCCTCAAAGCGCGCCGTCGTGGACGCGAGACGGAGCGATCCGACCTCGTGCCACGAGACATCGACCCCGGTCTCGGCCGCCAGCCGTCGGTACAGCTCGGCGCCGTACATCATCATCCGGGTCAAGGTCACGCTGGATCGCAGTTGCCCAACCAGGCCCGCACTATGGAACGTGGATCCCGAGGTCAGCTCGGCACGATCGACGAGGATGACGTCCTTCCAGCCCAGTTCCGTGAGGTGATAGGCGATCGACGTTCCGCCGACTCCTCCGCCGATGATGACCGCTTGGGCCTGTTCCGCCATGCGCGCGTCCACTCCTGCTCGTTGATCCATGCCCCCCGACCGTCGCCGGCTCCGGGGCCGATCGGCACAGGGTACCGAGCACGGGGCCACGGCGTCGGGCGACTGCGCGGCGACGGGCACGACGGGTTCGGGTTCGGGTTCGGGGCCAGGTTCGGGTTCGGGCCCAGGTACGACTTCGGGTCGTTGTACGTACAGGATCCGGGCTCCCCGGCCACTGGCGGCGAACCACACGGGCACCGGGGCGCTGCGGCACGGTCGCCGGCTCGTGTAGGCTCGACCTCAAGGTCGACAGCGGGAGGAATGCGCTCTGTGGGTCCGACAATCGACGAGGTCATCGCGGCCGTTCCGGCCTGGGTCGGCCGACCGGTTTCCGTCTCCGCGATCGACGGTGGACTCACGAACCACAACTTTCGCGTCGACGTGGATGGCGTCCCCCACTTCGTCCGCATCCCCGGCGCGGAAACGGACCTGCTCGCCGTCGACCGGGGCAACGAACTCGCCAACACCCGCGCGGCTGCGATCGCGGGCGCCGGGCCGCGGGTCGTCCACCACCTTCCCGCCTGGGATGTCGTGGTCCTCGAGTGGCTCGACGCAGCCACGATGTCCAATGCCGCGTTCCAGGAGCCGGGCCAAACGAAGCGTATTGCCGAGGTGCTGCGACGCCTCCACGCCGGGCCACGCTTTCGCGACGATTTCGACATGGTGGCGTTGTCGGCCCGCTACCTGCGCTTGATCGACGAGCGTGGGTTTGACGTCCCGCCGGGCTACCGGGAGCACATGAGCGCCGTTCCCCGGATCGATGCGGCACTCCGAGCACATTCCGCGGCGACGGTGCCCTGCCACAACGATCTGCTGGCCGAGAACTACCTCGACGATGGATCGAGGCTGTGGATCGTCGATTACGAGTACAGCGGGAACAACGATCCAACCTTTGAGCTCGGAAATACGGCCCAGGAGCTCGGTTTTGACGAGGGCCGGCTCACGGATCTCGTCGCGGGCTACTTCGGCGCAGCGACACCGGCGCTCCTGGCGCGCTGCCGACTCCAGATGATCATGTCGGATGTCGGCTGGACGCTGTGGGCCGCGATCCAGGCCCGGATCTCGCCGATCGATTACGACTTCTGGGGCTGGGCCATCGACCGCTGGGCTCGGGCCGAGGCAATGATCGACGGACCCGGGTTCGAGGCCTGGCTGGTGGAAACGGCTGTCGGCTGACGCAGCTGGCGACGCAGCCGGTGGCTGACGGCGAACCCGGCGTCTGAATCGAACGGCCCGGGCGATGCCCGGGCCGTTGCGTGACGTCAGCTGGATCCGCGACTCATTCGGGCGGGATCTCCTTGAAGGCGTAGTTGACGTTGATACCGCTGGACCGACGGACGTAATACGTCACGAGGTACCAGCCGAGCGCGAAGATCAGGATCCCGGCGACGATGTAGTAGGCGAGGTCGCTCGTTAGCCCCAACGTGTCGTTGGTCAAGAACAGGTACAGGAAGACCGCCCCGGCGGCGGCCCCAAGGAGCCCGACGATCGTCACCAGCGGGAAGCCGCCAACCTTGTACGCGGCGCCCGGCGACGCCTCGTAGAGCGCCTTCGCCCGGAACGGGAGCAGAGCGCCCGCGATGGCCGTTCCCACGAACACGTAGCCGCAGGCAAAGGTCACGCCGAGGGTCAGTGACGCCCACGTGGTCTCCGTGCCGTCAGAGGCAGTCATGACGAAGTTGTTGTAGAGCCAGATCACGGGCAGGCTGGCGATGAAGTAGATGACATGCGCGTTGACCGGCGTGTGGAACCGATCCGACACTCGGCTGACCATCTCCGGGAGGACACGGTCGAGGCTCATCGCCACCATGACCCGGGTCATGCCGATGTAGCAGTTATGAACGATCTGGTGGCCGTTCAGGATGAACCCGGCCGCGATGATGATCGTCACGATCGGGTTGTTGGCAATTGCGGTCGCGATGATGTTCGGCCACAGGTACGAACCCGCGAGCGACACATCGGCCGCACCCCAGTAGCCGGCCCCGGCGACCTGCAGGAACTCGGTCCCGATTGCGTTCTCGAGGACGACCGCCAGGATCGCGAGGAGGACGCCGGTCAGGATCAGCGATCCGACGATGATGAAGGCCTGGTCCTTGAACGAACCAGCCGACTTGATCTCACCGTTCTGCTGGGCCGAGTAGGTCGCCCACTGGAGCGAGGTCCAGGCAATGGGCGCGATCAGCAGCGTGGCCAGCAGGCTGAACGGCGGATTGAGGTCGACACCTCCGGCGGTCGCCGCGGCGATGGAATCAGCTGTGAAGGTCGCCGACCCGCCGATGGCGGCGGAGAACGCATCCAGCTTGCCCGGAACGTCGCCACTGGCCGTCGTCGCAAGCACGAACAGCATCGTCCCGAAGGCGAGCAGGATCGCGACCCACATCACGCGCTGGAGGCGGACGTAGTTCTTGAATCCGGATGTCAGAATCAACATCGCGACCAGGGCGTTGGCCACGCTGGTGACCACGATTCCGGTCCCGCTGGTGAACCACGACGCGATGTCGACCATGGCCGAACTACCGGTCGCAGCACCGAGCCCGAGGAAAAGAGGCGCGAAGCCGAGGGTTGAGAGCAACCAGCCGGACAGCGCCACCCACTGCAGAATCCAGATGACGAAACCCGAAAAGACCAGCGTGAAGCCGATCCCGCCACCGAGCACGCGACTCTGGAAGACGTAGTCGCCACCGGACCGCGGCAGTGCGGTGGAGAGCCAGACGTACGCAAGGGCGATGGGAATTTCCAGCACCATCGCAAGCAGGATGCCCCAGACCAGCTGGCCTCCTGGAAGAGCGCCCGGCGCCCAGAGATACGTCCATGGGAAGATCAGACCCATCGTCAGGACGTTGTAGACGAACGCCGAACGAGCAGACATGACGCGGACAAGTCCCGAGGACTTCCGAACGAAGACCTCCGGTACCGCAGACGCAGTCGCCATTCCATCACCTCGATACGGGGAGTTGGACGCACGATCCCTGCAGGGATCGCCTCACCTCGACCTCAATTGCGCGATGACACCTCCTCCGCCCGGTGGACGAGTCGACTTGGGCGTCGACCCCGGGGCATGTCAGCCTGCCGTCATCTGATAACTGGTGACCTTTCCGTCGGCGATCGTCAGCAGGCACCCACGCAGGACGCCCTCGCCGTATTCGCTCCCGGGGTTGACACAAACCGTCCGCCCGATCCGGGCAGCCGCCTGGGACTCGTGGATGTGGCCGTGCAGGCCGAGCATCGGCTGGTACCGCTCGATCGCCTCGCGAATGGCCGTGCTCCCTGCGCCATACAGCACCGGCTGCCCTCCCTGGACGACCTGGCTCGGGGGATCGGTCGTCGCGTCGAGCATCGGGCACGTGTCAAGGGTCGAATCCTTGGGCGGTGCGTGGAAGTTGAAGATGACTTTTGCGTGGTCGCCGAAGGGAGCCGCGAGAGCCGCCACGCGCTCCGCAAGCTCGGGCTCCTCGGCTTCACGGGGCGTCTTCCATGGTGTGGGATTGACGTACGGCATGCTGATCATCACGTGGTCGTCGTCGATCGGAACTGCCCGGTCCTCGCATGCCACGAACGATTGCGTATCGGGCCGATCCATCGTCTCCATGACCTCGGTCAGGTCATCGTTGCCACCGGTTGCGTAGACCTTGATCCCCGTCCCCGACAGGCGCGATTCGGCCAGATCGATCCAGCGACTGACCCGCTCCGTGGCCAGCCGGACGAACAGCCGCTCGATGGCGGCCGGGTCGGCCTGCGTGGCTCGATACTCGTCGTCGTCCATGACCACATCGTAGAAACCGAGATTGCCGATGAGCGCTCTCGCTGCGGCGA
>JBDTOF010000402.1:0-5739 GCA_039933375.1 Chloroflexota bacterium | reverse complement strand
GCTTCGACCGTCAGGCCGTCACAGCCGAGGAAGATCACGTCGGCGGTCAGGTCGCGCAAGCCCTCGATCGTTTGTGGGCCTACGAACGCGCGGTAGTCCGGCAGGTACAGCCCGCCGACCACCACGAGATGGGGGGCCTCCCAACTCCCGAGCTCATCGATCACCGGCAGCGAATACGTGACGGCGGTGATCGCGTTCGGGGCGCGGAGGGCCGCCGGCATCTGCGCCGCGACCTGGGCGACCGTCGTACCCGAATCGAACAGCACGACCTCGCCGGCCTGGACCAGCCGCGCTGCAGCGATCGCGATCCGAATCTTCTCATCGCGGTTGAGTCGGAGCTTCGTCGCGTACGTGCCGGCCGCGATCCTGGCCGAGTTGCTGACCGCGCCGCCGTGAACGCGTCGAAGACGACCCGCCTCCTCGAGCAGGATCAGGTCGCGCCGGATCGACGCGTCGGTCACGCCGAACTTCCCCGTCAGGTCAGCCACCCCGACCCGCTGCGCCTCATCGACGAGTTGGGCGATGTGTTCGCGGCGATCACGGGCCGACAGCCCACGCGTCGCGCTGGTATCGACCGCAAAGCTCACTTGTTCACCCCCATGGTCAGGCCCTGGATCAGGTGCCGCTGGAAAATGAGAAAGACAATGATCGCCGGGAGGGCCGACAGGAGCGACCCGGCCATGAGCGCGGGGACATTCACGACCCGGCCGGTCTGGATCACCGCGAGGCCGACCGTGATCGTGCGGACCGACGGTCCGTTGAGAAACAGGAGGCCGACCAGCAGATCGTCCCAGACCTGGATGAACTGGAGCACCGCCACGGTCGTAATGGCCGGAACGCTCAACGGGAGCATCACCTTTCGGAAGACGTCCCAGAACGATGCCCCATCGATCACCGACGCCTCGATGAGCTCGGATGGGACTCCTCGATAGTAGGTCGTCATCAGGTAGGTTGCGAACGGCGCGCCCAGGGCGGAGTACACGAGGATGGCGCCGAGGTACTGGTTGTGCAGGTGCGCAACGCGGGCGATGTTCACGAACTCGGGGATGATGATCGACTGCATCGGGATCATCATTCCGGCCAGGATCGCGAGGAACACGACGCTCGAGCCGCGAAAACCCAGCTTGGAGAAGGCGAAGCCGCCGGTCGTGCTCACGAGGATGATCAGGACCACCGAACCAGCGGTCACGATGGTGGAGTTGAGCAGTTGCTGGGCGACGGGTAGGTACTTGAAAAGCTCTTTCCAGCTGTCGAGCGAGAACCCGCTTCCCGCCAGGTATTGGTCCTTCGATCGGAAGGCATTCACGAGCATGAAGACAAACGGGAACAGCATGACGACGACAACGAGGCACAGGATCAGAACAATCAGGCTTCGGGCGATCCGGCGCCGGGCGATGCGCATCGGGGTGGCCTAGTCGAGCCGACTGCGGAAGATCCGCAGCTGGACGAGGCTGATCCCGAACACGATCACGAACAGGACGATGCCGATCGCCGCGGCGTAGCCAAACACGCCAACCTTGAATCCCTGCTGGTAGACGTAGAACTCGAGTGTCGTCGTTCCGTAGCCGGGCCCCCCGCCGGTCATGACGAAGATCAGGCTGAACAGGGCGGTGAACGCCGTGATCAGGGTCAGGATGAAGGCGAACTGGATGAACCGCATCAGCATCGGGATCGTGATCCGCACGAACGTCGTCAACGCGCTCGCCCCATCGACCCTTGCCGCTTCGTAGACCTCGCGGTCGAGGGTTGCCATGCCCGTGATGAAGATGATCGTGTTGGTACCGAAGACTGACCAGATGAAGGTGATCGCGACGGCACCCATCGCCGACAACTCGCCGGCCAGCATGTCCGTGTTGACGAAGCCGAGCCCGACTGCGTCGAGGGTATGGTTGAGGATCCCCTGTGCGGCGAAGACACGGAGCGAGACCATGCCGATGACGACCCAGGAAATGGCCGTCGGCAGGAAATACACCGATCGAAAGAAACGCCAGCCGCGGACGTGCTCGTTCAGCAGATAGGCAACGAGCAGCGGGATGACGATCGCGAACGGCACGGATGCCAGGAGCAGGAGGTTGTTCGCGACCACACGCCAGAAGGTCGGATCGCCGAACAGACGCGTGTAGTTCGCCGTTCCGATCCAGGTGGACGTGAGGCCGTCCCACCGGGTGAAGCTGTAGTAGACGGCTTGAACGAGCGGGACGGCCAGGAACAGAACCTCGAGCACGATGACCGGCAGGGCGAAAACGAGGCCCGCCCGACGCTCCGACGCTCGGAAGCGGCTGCCCGACGGACCCGAAGAGCCGCCGCGTACGACGGCCGCGCTGCGCGCGGGTGTGGAGGTCGTGGTCATGAGCGAATCATGCGACCGGCGGCGGCACGTGACCGCCGCCGGTCGAGATCGATCACCCGCCGGCGGCAGGTGCCGTGTAGGTGTCGCCGCGCCGATCGGCCGGCAGCTGGTTGAGGGCGTCAGCCATCGCTTTGGTCGCATCCGCCGGGCTCATGGTGCCGGCAAGGATCGCGTTCAGGACGCGCGTCGCGACGTCCAGGACCTCGGGCTGCATGACGTTGTCGATCATCGGGTAGCGGGTGTACCCCTTGGTGCCCGCGAAGTCGAGCATCTCGTTGGCGAGCGGATTCGTCGCCGCGACACCCGCAACAACCGGGATCAGGCCGCCGTCGGCGATGATCTGCTGTGCCTCGGGGGTGACCATCCAGGCGAGGAATGCCGCCGCGTCGGCCTTGTGGGTCGAGTAACTCGTGATGCCGAAGCCGTTGCCCGGGAACTCGACGACGCCCTTCTGGGCGGTGTCATTGAACGGAGGCAAGGCCACGCCGACCTTGTCGCCCATCTTGTCCAGGAATTCCTGATAGTCCCACGAGCCTTCAAGGGTAAATGCGGCTTTGTCGGCTTCGAACTGGGCGACCGAGTCCGTGTTCGTCAGGACGTCGGAGTTCGTGCAGCCATTGGTCTTGAGCGCCGCCCACTTCGTCAGCTGGGCGACAATCCGCGGGTCGGTCCAGGGGATCTTGCCGCTGTACAGCTTCTGCCAGTCGGAGAGGGGCAGGAACATCATCAGGTAGCTGAGGTCGTAGTACGGGTAGAAGCCGGCGTTGAGGGCCTGGCCACCCGTGCCGTAGGCCATCGGCTGGATCCCCGCCGTCTTGAGCTGGTCGCAAACGGCTGTCATCTCGTCCCAGGTGGTCGGGATGGTCGTTGCGCCGGCCTGCGTCATGAGGGCCTTGTTGTAGAAGGCGTTGTAGTGCTGCATGTCCAGGGTCACGCAGATCGCGCCCTGGTCCAGCGATAGACCCTTCGAGCACCAGTCGATCCCATTGAACTGCTTGAGCGTATCGACCGGGATGTACGAGTTGAGCGGCTCCAGGTAGCCCTGGTTCTGGAGGGCGAACAAGCCGGTCCACATCGTCATGAGGTCCGGCCCGGACCCGGCGATCGCCGCGGTCTTGAGCAGAGCGAAGTAGTTGTCGGCTGGCTGGCTGACGAGGTCGATGGTCACGTTCGGATTGGCGGCCGTGTAGGCATTGACCAGTGCCTCGGTGACCTTGGCGTTCGCCTCGGTGCCGTAGTTGTGCCAGAGGGTCAGCGTGACGGGCTCCGGCCCGGCCGTCGGGACCGTCGTGGCGGCGGGCTGGGAGGCACCGGTCGAGGGCGCTGGCGACGCCGAACCCCCGCATGCGACCGCCACCAGCATCAATGACGTCGCGAGTGCCAGAAACTTCCTGTTCAAGCCCGTATCTCCTTTCCGAGGTTGAGCCCACAGACGGGGCGGTCACTGCAGGATCGTACGCCGACCCAGGTTCGATCGCAAGGCGATCCCCACACAGAGTGGAATGTTCATGGCTGCAATATGCACGCTCCACGATCACACCAAGGCGTCTGACCGTGACATGGAGCATGATCCGCATGGCATGTGGACATCAAACCGAACATCATCTGGCTGCATTGAAGCGCGACGAGGTCATTACGAATGGCTTGACCTCGCGGACTCCCGGGCGCGGTCGTGATCTGGCATGGTTTCAGCATGGATCCGTCCTCGGGGCACGACTGGCCGCTGACCGGCGAGGTGGATGTCGCCATCGAAGCCGCGCGCGCCGCAGGGGCCGTGATCCGAGGCGCGCGCCTCGATTCCGGCCAGGTCTCGGCGAAGGGGCCGGCAGACCTCGTGACGGAAATCGACCGCGAGGCCGAGCGGACGATCGCACTGATCCTCGCCGGACGGTTCCCTGAGTACGGCCTGGTTGGCGAGGAGGGCACCGCCGATCAGGACGGCGAGGGCGTGCGATGGATCATCGACCCGCTCGACGGGACGCTGAACTTCGTGAACGGCCATCCGATCGCCTCCGTGTCGATCGCCCTGGAGCGTCACGGGGTCATCGTCCTCGGCGTCGTCTACCAGCCCTATACGGACGAGTTGTTCGTCGCCGCGCGTGACCAAGGGGCGGAACTCGACGGCCGTCCGATCCGAGTGTCGACGGTCGATCGCCTGGCAAACGCGTTCGTCCTGACAGGACTCCCGTACACCGTCCGCGACCGACCGGACGTTCCGCTCGAAGCGTTCGTAGCCCTCGCCCGGCAAGCGCGGACGGTCAGGATCTTCGGCTCGGCCGCGCTCGACCTGTGCTCGGTGGCGACCGGCCGCGCCGATGCTTACTTCGAGGCCGGGCTCAAGCCATGGGACGTCGCCGCGGGGCGCCTGATCGTCGAGCTCGCCGGCGGCCGCTTCGAAGAGGTTGCCAGCGGGCCCGATGGCACTGGTCCAGGCTGGACCCTGGCAACGAACGGTCGGCTTCATGACGAGATCCGCGGGCTGATTCAGGACCCGTCTGATCGCCGACCCTAGCGAGCGCCGGCCACCTCCTCGGGTCGATTGCGCCAGCCCGACGCCGCGAGGACGACGATCGCGATCACGAATGCGATCGCGAAGCTGATCACCGCAAGCGCACTCGCCTGCCGTCCGTCGAAGCGGGTGAACTCAACGAGATAGATCGGGAACGTCTTGAACCTCGTCCCAACGAGCAGGTTCGCGAGGGTGAACTCGGCGAAGACGGTCGAGAAGACGAGGAGGCAGCCGCTGAGGATCCCCGACCGAATGGCCGGCAGGATGATCGTGACGAGGGTCCGCCAAGGGCCGGCCCCGAGGCTCGAGGCTGCCTCGTGGAGCGTCCGGACGTCGACGGATTCGAGGGCGCTCATGACCGGCCGGAACATGAACGGCAGGGAAATGACCATGGTTGCCACGATGAGGATCCAGGGCGTGTTGACGATGTGCAGCGGGGATTTCGCATAGAGCCGGATCAGGGCGAGCGCGAGTACGACTCCCGGGATCCCGAATGGGATCGTCGTCAACAGTTCGGTGATGGCCCGCGCGCGCGGAAGCCGGTAATGGACCACGTAGGCGGTTGGGATGATGAGGACCGCTGTGGCCAGGGTCGTCGCACCTGAAACGAGCAATGAGTTGACGAGGCTGGTCGAGAACGCAGACTTGCTCGTCACCGCCTGCCACCAGGCCATGGTCAGACCCTCCGGCAGGATCGAGCGGTCCCACCGCGTCGAGACCGAGAACACGACGGTCGCAATGAGCGGGACCAGCATGAACACGAGGAATGCGACGAGGATGAACCGCCGCCAGGTGCCGCGAAGAAGGTTCATCTGGCGAGCCGTCGAGAGCGATGGACAAGGACCTGATAGAGCGCGACGGACCCGGCCATGACCGCGAG
>JBDTOF010000401.1:0-2569 GCA_039933375.1 Chloroflexota bacterium | reverse complement strand
TCCACCACCGGAGCAAGCTCCGGGGTGGGACCTGTGCAAGCACCGGTCGGTCCACCGATCGTTTGGGGCCCCTTCGGGCAAGACCTACAGTACGGGGGCGGGACCCGGTCCGGAAGGGCCTTGTCCACGAGTTTTGCGGAACGAGGGGTGATTTCAGGCAGTTCGTCCACAACCGGTCCACGACGCACCTGGCGTGAGTTCTGCCGCGTCGGGCATACAGAAACGCCCGGAGAAACCATTCCCCGTTCCCGATCCCGCCCGCCTGGTGCAAGCACCTGGCGCTTGGTGGTCACTGCAAGCACTGACCTGACCGTTCTGGTTCGTTGCCTCTCCGGGCAAGACGTAATGTACCGCGGGCCCCGACCGGTCCGATACCCACTTATCCACGACTTTTCGCGATTGAAGGGCTATTTCGAGGTGGTCGTCCACAGGCCGTCCACGAACGTGCCCAAATAGCACGTCACGCAGAGCACATCCCGGAGATGTCCTAGGTTGCGCGACCCAAGCGCACCGTGGTCGACAGAGCCATCTTCTCCTCGAATCGCTGGGCTGCCAGCTCGAGTTTGGCCAGGTGGTCGGCGAGGATCCGTCGGGCATCCTCGGCGGCGGCATCGAGGTTTGTGAGCTCGAAGATCTTCCAGTGATTGATGATCGGCAACAGGACTTCGTCGCGATGGATCCGCAGGTCGTAGATGCCGGCCCTGGCCATGGTGGCAGCCTTTCGAAGGAATCCCGGGATTCCATTTCCCGGCATCTGGAACGCCAGGACCTCGGCGACGATGGCTTGGACTGCGCGCGACGGTTGGATCTTCAGGGCGGCAGCCAGGATGTCCCGGTAGAAGACCATGTGCAGGTTCTCATCGGCCGCGATCCGGATCATGATCTTGTCGGCCACCGGATCGTCCGAGTAGCGACCGGTATTCCGATGCGAAATCCGCGTCGCCAGTTCCTGGAACGCGACGTAGGCCAGCCCGCGCAAAGTGTCGATGCTGTCGCGCTCATAGCCGTGCTGAAGCTGGGTCATCCGTCCCCGCTCGAGCAGGGTCGGATCGAAGTTCCGGGTCACGGTCAGGTAGTCGCGGAGAACGATCGCGTGGCGGCCCTCTTCGGCGGTCCAGCGTCCGATCCAGTTGATCCAGGCCCCATCGCCGGACCCGAACATGCCATGAATCAGTCGGTGATAGGACGGCAGGTTGTCCTCGGTCAGCAGGCCGACTTCGAACGCCGTCTGGGCGACGCCGGTCAATCGGGGCTGCTCCGGCGTCCAAGGCTCTTTGTCGAAGTCACGACCAAGCCGGTACGGGATGAAGTCGTGCGGGAACCACTCCTCGGCGACGCGCGCGTGCCGGTCGTATAGCCGGGCGGCTTCGGGCTCCAGCTCAAAGAGAAGGTCCCGGTCCCTGGTCAGGTCTTCAGTGTCGCGCTCGGCCAACGTGCTACTCCGCGGGCCGAGGCCCCCGACGTGGACGGCTTCTCATCGACCTGTTGGGTGCAGGGTACTCGGCCAGGCGGATATTCCCGGCGAACGCGTGCGAACCTGCACGCACCCGCGTCAATCCGCGGTCGAGTCGCCGGCGGCGAGCGTTTCGGACCAGGCCGCGGCCACCCGTTCGAGTTCGGCGGCCAGGACCGGCGCAACGCGTCCGAAGACCCGAACGTCACGCGGCTGGTAGTCGAGCTCGACCGTGCCCCGTTCGCGGATCCGGGCGATGAGTTCTCCAGCGGTATACGGCACGTGGACGTCGACGTCGACCCAGAGCGATCCAAGAAGCGCCGACAGTTCGAGCTTGAGAGTGTCGAGCCCGTACCCGGTCAGCGCCGATACGAAGACGGAGCCCGCGATCGCCGGAACCGGTGCGGCGCCGTCCTGTGCCACGGCAGCAAGCAGGTCGGCCTTGTTGAAGACGACCAGTCGGGGCTTCTCCCCTGCCCCGAGGTCATCGAGAACCTCCTGCACCGTCGCCCGATGCTCGGCGAAGTGCGGATCCGAGGCATCGACGACTTCGAGGAGGACGTCGGCCCGGTTGACCTCCTCAAGGGTGGCGCGAAACGCGTCGATGAGCTGATGCGGCAGCTTGTGAATGAACCCGACCGTGTCGGTCACGATCGCGGACTGGCCATCGCCGAGCTTCACCTGTCGGCTCGTGGGGTCGAGCGTCGCGAAGAGCTTGTCCTCTGCGAGGGCAACAACCGATCCGACCATCGTATTGAGGAGGGTGGATTTGCCAGCGTTCGTGTAGCCCACGATGCCGACCGTCGCGACCAACCGTCGGTCCCGTCCGCGGGCCGCGGTCTCGCGGTTCTGGCGAACGTCCTCGACGCGTGCCTTCATTCGCTTGATCCGCTCGCGAATGAGGCGACGATCGGTCTCGAGCTGCGATTCGCCCGGTCCCCTCGTACCAATCCCACCACCGGTTCGAGACAGGTGCGTCCACAAGCGCGTCAGCCTCGGAAGCTGGTATTCGAGCTGAGCGAGCTCGACCTGGAGCCGACCCTCGTGGGTTCGCGCGTGCTGGGCGAAGATGTCCAGGATCAGGCGACTCCGATCGATCACCTTGACGTTGAGCAG
>JBDTOF010000400.1:0-2846 GCA_039933375.1 Chloroflexota bacterium | reverse complement strand
GATCTTCGAATACCTCGAGATGGATCCGGAGATCGTTGACGCTCCGGATGCCATCAACCTCGACCGGGCCACCGTCCGCGGCGCGATCCGGTTCCGCGACGTGTCGTTCCGCTACCCCACCCAGGCACCGTTCACCTCGACGGCGCCGCTGGCGGCAGCGAACCCGGTCGAGCTCGCCGAAGAGTCGGCGCCCGAGGCTGCCGAGCCAGAGGTAGCCGAGCCCGCCCAGCCGTTCGGGATCGAGGGGATCGACTTCGAGGCGGGAGCCGGCGAGCTCGTGGCCCTCGTTGGACCGTCGGGTTCGGGCAAGACGACGACGACCTATCTCCTGCCGCGGCTGTACGACGTCGATGCCGGAGCGGTCGAGATCGATGGCATCGATATCCGGGGGCTGACGCTCCAATCGCTCGGCTCGGTGATCGGGTTCGTGACCCAGGAGACCTACCTGTTCCACGCCAGCATCCGGGACAACCTCCTGTACGCGAAGCCCGAGGCGACCCAGGCGGAACTTGAAGCGGCGGCCCGCGCTGCCGCGATGTACGACCGGATCAGCGAGTTGCCCGACGGCTTCGACACCATCGTCGGTGAGCGCGGCTACAAACTCTCCGGGGGCGAAAAGCAGCGGATCGCCATCGCGCGGGTGCTGCTGAAGGACCCGCGGATCCTGATCCTCGACGAGGCGACGTCTGCGCTCGACACGGTCAGCGAGCGCCTTATTCAATCTGCACTGGAGCGGCTTGAGCGTGGTCGGACGACCATCGCCATCGCCCACCGCCTATCCACGATCCTGCGGGCGAACCGGATCCTGGTCTACGACCGTGGCCGGATCGTCGAACGCGGGACACACGCGGAGCTTCTCGCGCAGGGTGGTCTGTACGCGCGGCTCTACCACGAGCAGTTCGAGACTCCGCAACCGGTCGAGACCGTGAGCTCAGCCGAGACGAGGTAGCTCGCAGCCGGTGGATCAGTGGCGAACGACGGGTTCGCGATCTCGGGGGTAGCATCGGACCGTCCCCCGCCTCGCAAGCTCGAGGCGCCCCGTAGCCGAACGCGAGGACTGAACGACCGACGATGCCGACGATCCGTACCGCCACGATGGTCCATGAAGGCGCCAATCGATTTGCCACCACCACCGGAACGGGGCGATCGTTCGCCTGGGGCGACGACGCCTCGGTCCCGGAGCTGGGCCCGATGGAGACGGTCACCGTGGCCCTCGGCGCATGCAGCGCCATGGACGTCATCTCGATCGCGGCGAAGAAACGTCAGACCATGACCAGCTACCAGGTCCATGTGGAAGGGACGCAGCGCGACGAGTACCCGCAGGTCCTGACACGAGTCGATGTGACCCACGAGGTCGAAGGGCCCGGGATCGTCGAAGCTGCCATTCGCCGCGCGATCGAGTTGTCCGCGACGAAATACTGCCCGGTCAACGCGATGCTCTCGGCCGGCGCGACGGAAGTCCATCACCGCTACGTGATCCGCAGCACCGGTCGCTCGCCCTTTGAGGCCAAGGGCGAGGTGGTTGTCACGGGTCCGTATCGAAGGCCGGACCCAATCGTCTGAGATCCCCGCGCCCGCGCACGCCGGACTGGTCCCCGTCGCATGACTATGCATCCGACTGTATAGTCATGCGTCCATGGCGACATCCGAGACTCCTGTGACCCAGCGCTCTTCCCTGCCCGACCGCGGGGCGCGTCCGATTCGTGTTGGCATCGTCGGCGCAACGGGGTATGTCGGCGGGGAGCTGATCCGGCTTCTTGATGCGCATCCGGGCGTCGAGATCGTGGGGCTCACGGGTCGAGAGCGGATTGGCGATCCGATCGGGTCGGTCCACCCACATCTCGCCCGAACGAGCCATGCGCTGCATGACTCGCTGACGACCGAGGTTGACGCCGTCTTCCTGGCCCTGCCGCATGGAGTTGCAGCCGAGCAGGTTCCCGGGTATCTCGAGGCCGGCGTCACGGTCATCGACCTCGGGCCGGACTTCCGCCTGCGAGCCTCCGGCGACTATCCGCGCTGGTACGGGTTCGAGCATCCGCATCCGGAGCTGCTGGCTCGGGCCGTGTATGGCCTGCCGGAGCTCCACCGCCCGGAGTTGTGGGCCGCAGGCGCCGCGCGGCTCACCGGGACGCCAGCCCTGGTCGGCGCGCCGGGCTGCTATCCAACCGCCACCATCCTGGCCCTCGCGCCGCTCGCGCGCGCCGGGCTGATCAAGGATGTCGTCGTTGATGCCAAGAGCGGCGTCAGCGGCGCTGGTCGCGAGGCGAACAAGGACATGCTCTTTGCGGAGGTCAACGAGAGCGTCCGGGCGTATGGAATCTTCTCGCATCGGCATACGGCTGAGATGGAGCAAGAGATCGGGGCGCTCCAGGACGCCGGGGTTCCGCCGATCGACTTCCTCCCCCACCTCATCCCGATGACCCGTGGAATTCTGTCCGCCTGCCATGTCCGGCCGACGCGCCCCGTCACCCAGGCTGAGCTCGAAACCATCTATGCCGAGGCCTACGCCGACGAGCCGTTCGTAGCCGTCGTGGGGCGACCGCCCTCGACCGGCCACGTCATGGGCAGCAATCACGCCGAGGTCTTCGTCCGGGCCGACGAGCGTACGGGTCGCATCCTTGCGATCGGCGTCATCGACAACCTGGTCAAGGGCGCAGCTGGGCAGGCGATCCAGGCATTCAATCTGGTTTTCGGGCTGGATGAGGCCGCAGGGCTCGACGCCCTGCCGCTGGCGCCATGACGGCGACCCGCGTACCCGTTTCCCTACCGCTACCGGACGTCGAGCGGTCTGCGCGAATCCCGCGCGGCTTCCTGGCTGCCGGGCGATCGGCCGGGATCAAGCGGAG
>JBDTOF010000399.1:0-5780 GCA_039933375.1 Chloroflexota bacterium | reverse complement strand
CAGCCGGCGCTACGGGCGCGCCATGACGAGGTCTTCGTCGACACCGGCCAGCACTGGGACGAATCGATGGCCGGATCGTTCTTCTCCGAGCTCGGTCTGGCCCGGCCGAACTACTCTCTTGGCGCGGGTGGCGGTTCGCATGCCGAGCAGACCGCGGTCATGCTCCTGGGCCTGGAGCCGATCCTGATCGCAGAGCGACCGGACGCCGTACTGGTCTACGGGGACACGAATTCAACCCTTGCAGGCGCCCTCGCGGCGGCAAAGCTGGGGATCCCGGTCGCGCACGTGGAGGCGGGCCTCCGGAGCTTCGACCGGCAGATGCCGGAGGAGCTGAACAGAGTGGTAGCCGACCACCTTGCCGCCTGGCTGTTCGCACCGACCCAGACCGCCGTTGACAACCTCCGGGCCGAGGGGATCACGAGCGGCGTCGCGCTCGTCGGGGATTTGATGCAAGACCTCGCCGCCCGGGTTGGTGCGGAGGTGCGCGACTCCGCTGTGCTGGGCCAGATCTCTGGCGGGCTTGCCGGCCGCGGTGCCAGCGTGACCCTCCGACCGGGCAGCTACTGCTACGCAACGATCCATCGGGCTGAGAACCGCACCCCCGCGGCGATCCGCGCCTGGGTCGAACTTCTCTCCAGGGCGGCTAGTCCCGACCGGCCGGTGATCCTCGCGCTCCACCCTGGCACCCGCGCGGCGATGGAGGCTGCCTCTGCGCGGCTTGGCCCGGACGTGATCGTCGTCGACCCGCAGCCGTACCGGACCTCGCTCGCGCTGCAGATGCACGCGGCGGCTGTGCTGACCGACTCCGGTGGGATCCAGCGCGAGGCTGCCTGGCTCGGGGTCCCGTGCCTCGTCCTACGCACCTCGACAGAGTGGCCGGAGCTGCTGGCCGAGGAGTCGGGACGGGTCGTGCTGGTTGGCCTCGACGCGGACCGCGCGGTGACCGAGCTCGAGCGTCTCGCACCGACCGGCGCGGCGCCCGCCCTGGCGGCGGCTCGCACACACGACTTCACGCCGTGCTTTGCCGGCGCCGCCGATGCCATCGTCGCTGCACTCGAGAGCGACTCAGCCCGCGCGCCCCACTCGCCATTGGGAGCCGCGTGAGCCGCGTCGTCATGTTCGTGTTCAACGACTGCCGGACGGATTCGCGTGTCCTGCGCGAAGCCGGATCGCTCGCGCAGGCCGGCCACGACGTCACGATCGTGGCCCGCCCAACCGACGCGACCTCGACCGTCGGGGAGCGCGAGGAGCGCGACGGTTTCGTGATCCTGCGGGTGCCGATCCCGCCCGGCCATCGGCTCTTTCGCCTCTGGCTGCGGTATCCGTGGCGAATCACGCATTGGGCTTTCCCGCGGGCCAGGCGGGGGATCGGTCATCTGCCGGGCGGCGTCAGTGATATCGCCTTTGCGGGCCTCGCCCTCGCAGCGTCGGCGCCCTTGAGCGTTGTGCGGGGCCCCTTCTACCTCCGGGCCCGGTATCGCAATCGGAAGGCAACCGCGAACCAGGCGACAGCGAATCTGCCGACTGGCGCGCCAGTGGCCGGGACGCCTCAAGCGACCGGAGTGCCCGGAGGAGGCGGAGAGCCCGCCCTTGCGCGGCCCGCCCCGGCGCGGCCCGCCCTTGCGCGGCCCGCGACACCGCGACGACCGTCGCCGTTCGAGTGGCTCGTTCGGTGGCGCTGGGTGATCACCGCCTGGGCTCGATCGGCCGCGGTCGCAGCGGGCCCGGCAGACATCTACCACGGACATGACCTGACCGGATTGGCGGCCGCCACCACCGCCGCACGGCACCATCCTGCGTCACGCATCGTCTACGACAGTCACGAGATCTACCTGGAGTCGGGAGCAAACGCCGATCAACCGGGCTGGCTGCGCCGGCTCATGGCACGCCTCGAGCAGCGCTGGATCCGGGAGAGCGCGGCCCTCGTCACCGTCAACGAGAGCCTGGCCGAAGAGCTCGGACGCCGATATCACCCGACCCGAACCGTCGTCGTTCACAACTGCCCGCCCCGATCCGACGCGCCAACGGCCGATGGAGGCAACCTCATCAGGGCCGCGGCCGGGATCGTACCGGACGAGCCGGTCGCCCTGTATCACGGCGCCTTCTCGCGCCATCGGGGGCTGGAGCAGCTCGCCGACGCCATCAACGAGCCGGGCCTCGAAGACGTGCACGCCGTCTATCTCGGCTACGGTGGGATGCGGGCCGATCTCGACACGCTCGCCGCCGGCCCCACGGCCCCCGGCCGCATCCACGTCCTGGCGGCCGTGCCGCCGGAAGCACTCGGTCCGTGGGTTGGATCGGCCGACGTCGGCGTGATGATGATCCAGCCGTCCACGCTGAACCACCGCATGTCCACGCCGAATAAGTTGTTCGAATGCCTGGCAGCGGGGATACCCGTGATCGCGAGCGACTTTCCCGAGATGCGGCGGATCGTCTGCAACGATCCGCTCGGCCCGCTCGGCCTGGTCGTACGACCGGACGACGTGGCCGGCCTGGGAGCGGCGATCGCTTCCATTGTCAGCGCGCCGGAGGCCGATCGGGCGGCCCTGCGACACCGGTGTCGACAGGCGGCCCTGGAGCGCTGGAACTGGGAGACCGAGTCCGCCCGTCTCGTCCGCCTGTACGCCGAGCTTGTTGAACCAGCGTGACGTCGGAGCCGCCGATCCCACGGGAATCGCAACGCGGCGTCATCGTGCTGCCATCCCACGGCGCGTTCGACGGCCGTGCCCACCGGATCGCGGCCGGGCTTGCGGCGCGAGGTCATGACGTGACCGTGATCGCGCGGGCCGCGCCTGGCCTTCCGACGGAGAGTCGCGACCCCGGGGGCTACGTGATCCGGCGTGCCGGTGGTGCCATTCCGGCCGACCTCGGTACGCCATGGCGGCAGCTCCGACAGCTCCAGGCCGTCGTCGGTCAACGAGCCTCCGCGTCCGGGCTGATCCTGGACAGCCCCGGGGTGATCCATGCCATGGGCCTCATGGGCCTTCCCGTCGGGCTCGCCATTCGCAGCGCCATGGGGGGGCGCCTCGTGTACGACGCCCGCGACCTGTACCCGGATGCGGGCAACCTGGCCCGGATGCCTGCCTTCGTGCGCTCGCTGGTCGGCCGGATCGAGCGGCGATGGGCCTTGCGCGCCGATCGCGTATTCACCGTGAACGACGCGCTTGCCGGCCTCCTCCGCACCCGCCTCGGCTGCGACCTTCCGGTCGTGGTGATGAACGCCTCGGACCCTCGCCCTGCGGGATCCGCCCGGCCGCACCGCTTTCACGATCGACTCCAGCTCGATCCGTCGGTGCCGGTGGTGCTGTACCAGGGCGGTTTCTCGCCGGGACGCGGCATCGAGGAGCTGGTCGAGGCCATGTCCCACGTCCCGACCGCGCATCTCGTGCTCCTGGGATATGGCCGTCTTGTGGCGGAGCTCCAGTACCGCGTTGATCGCTCCCCGGCCGCGAATCGCATCTCGATTCTGCCGGCCGTCGCACCGGCGGACCTTCTGGAGTGGGTTGCGTCCGCCGACGTCGTCGCGATCCCGATCCAGGGTGGGACGCTCAACCATCGGTTGGCCACGCCGAACAAGCTGTTCGAGGCGTTGGCGGCCGGCGTTCCCGTGGTGGCCTCGGACCTGCCCGGGATGGCGCCGATCGTCCACGAGCTGGACGCGGGGGTCCTCGTCGATCCATCAAGCCCCACCTCAATCGCGGCAGGCATCCAGACCCTGCTCGAGGCCGGCCCGGACGAGCGTGCCCAGCGGCAGACCCGGCTTCAGGCAGCTGCCGCAGGACGTTTCGGCTGGCAGGCGCAATTCGCGACCCTGCTCACGGAGTACGGTCGGCTGACAGGCCGGCCGTGGTAGGTTCGAGCTGATGGATCCTGACGTGGCGGAGTCGCCGACTCCCGAGTACGACCAACTCTACGCGGCCGGCGGTTTCGGGTACGAAGAACGACGGGACCATTGGCTTGCCTGGGCGCGGCGTCACTACGTGGACGCCTTCGACCTTCCTCGCGGCTCTCTGCTCGACGTAGGCTGCGGCGACGGATTCTGGACGTCGATCTTCCGGGAACTTGGATATGAGACAACGGGGATCGACGTCAGCCCCGGCGGGATCGCTGCTGCCACATCGAAGTATCCGGCTAGCACGTTCCGCGTTGCCGACGCCGATGCGCCGCTGCCCTTCGCACCGGCGTCATTCGACGTGGTCTTCTGTCGTGCGATCAGTCATTTCGGTGAGCCGGACCTCGAGGCACCACGAGTCACGTCGCTCATCCCGCGGCTGATGGCCCTGGTCGCCCCGGGTGGGGTCCTGCTCGCGTCCTATCACACGATTCGTGACGGGAGCGCGGTCCACGGCCGGACGTACCACCCCGTCAGCGCCCTGGTGCGCCTGCTCGAGCACGGCGGGGATCCCTATCGCGTCGAACTCGTCGGCAACTACGTCCAGATCGGCGTTCGCCAGCCGGGGACGCCGCCACGCCCATCGGCTCCCGCCGCCGGCAAGAGTTCGGGCGCCGCCAACCGCCGCGGGAACAGGGTCACGGAACTCGTCCGCAGGGTGGTCCGGAAGGTTCGCCGCCGCCTTCGCTAGGGTCTCCGCGGCGTGTAGGGCTCACCCTCGAGCGCCCACCAGACCGGGTGCGCGAGCACCTGGAGGAATCCACCGTCGCGTGCATACGCCGATGCCACGGCATCGAACGGCCGGTGCCATCGACCTCCTGTGTCCGACAGGTAGTCGACGTTGCCGAAGACCATGGCCTCGTGGGTCAGGCCAAACCGCGCCATCGGGACTGGCGCGAGTCGCACGGACGTCCGCCGACCGGTGACAGGGTCGATCCGGACGATCTCGCGATCCGGAGGCCGACCCGCCGGATCGGGGCACTCGAGGAACAACTCCGAGTTGTTGAATCCGAGCTCGCGGCAGAGCGGGTCGCCGTGGGCGACCGTGCCCACGATCGTGAACCCATCCCGCCGCAGATGAGTCAGCTCTTCCTCGAGGATCTCGAACGGGTCACGATCCTGAACGAGGCCGGCGACGATGGTGTTGTTGTGGAGCGCGATCTCGTGCCCAAGGCTCGCAATCCGATCCAGCGCCTTAAGCACAAAGCGTGACGGTCCATCGCTGGATCCTCGGCGGTAATACCAGTCCGTGTGGAGGACCTCGTACGTCGATCGAAATCCGTGGGCTGACTCCCACTCGGCGAAGCGGACTGAGTTCTCCACGTCGTGGTCCATGTCGTGGCGCAGGGCGATGAGGCGGTCGGGCAGCGCGGCTCGCCGCTCATAGGCCTCACGAACCGGCACGACCTCGCCGGCCGATTCGAGCAACGCCTGGAGGCGGTCAAGGTCGGACGGGCCGAAGGCGCGCTTCCGGCGTACGTTCTCGCGCGCCTCGAGGAGCACCCTGCGCTCGATGCCTCCGACGCGCCGGAGTGGCTCGACCGCTCGTGCGGTCGCCCGACGAACCCGCCACGCGCCCTGCTTTGCGGCTCGTGCCAGCCGCCAGACGGGCGAGCGCCGAAGGGCCCGCACCGTCAAACCGCGCGCGTCGCGGCCGCGCGCCTTGCCTGATCCGAGCGTTCCTCGTGCAGCTTGACGATATCAGCCGGTTCGCCCTCCGCCACGACGCGTCCCTTCTCGATCAGCATCGCGCGGTTGCAGAACTCGGACACCCAGTGCATGTCGTGGGTTACGAGGATGATTGCCTTCGCCCCACGCGCCAACTCCAGGACTCGGTCCTTGGACTTGGCCCGGAAGACCTGGTCGCCGGTCGCGAGGACCTCGTCGA
>JBDTOF010000398.1:0-5183 GCA_039933375.1 Chloroflexota bacterium | reverse complement strand
TGCCGACCCAGTTCTTCATCGACCCGGACGGCGTCATCCGCGCGGTTGTCAACGGCCCGCTCGACGACGCCTCCGCCGCCTCCCTGATCGAGGCCATTCTGCCCTCGGCCGTCCCACCCGCGCCCTGATCGATCAGACCGCTTCGTACCGATAGCGATCCCGGTCCGGCACCAGGCGCCCGACCGGCGTCAGAGGCTCATGCGACAGCGCCACGATCCAGTCGTCGGCCGCTGCGCGGGCGAAGAGGTCCGCCTTGCGGTCGACCGAGTCGAGCGGGAAGTCGTCGAAGGCGGTGATCCATCGCGGATTGGCGCTCCACGGCCGCATGCACAGGTCCCCGAAGAAGGCGAGCGTCCTGGCCGTCGAGCCTGTCCCCCGGACCACGATCGCCTGGTGCCCTTTCGAATGCCCTCCGGTCGGGACGACTGAGACACCGGGCAGGATCTCGGTCTCGCCATCGGCCCAACCATCCCCGCCCCAATCCCGGACCAGCTGGATCTCGGGCTGGTCGTATGAGGCAACGACCCGACTGTTGCCGTCCAGCGCAATCTCCCATTCCGCTCGCTGGGCGACGATCCGCGCCCGCGGAAATGCCCTCGATCCGTCAGCGCGAAGGAGCCCGCCGGCATGGTCGAAGTGGAGGTGGCTCATCGCAACCACGTCGACCGTCCCCGGATCGAATCCGGCAGCCTCCAGCGCCGGCACCACGGGGGCGCCTTCGTAGGCCCGCATGGCGCGAACCTTGTCGGTGACCCGCTCCCCGATCCCCGTCTCGACGAGGACTCGACCCGCCGGGGTCTCGATGACAAGGCAGTTCAGCGCCTGGAGCAGTCGATGCTCGTGATCGATCTCCTCGGTCACCCAGCGATCCCAGAGCAGCCGTGGAACGGGGCCGAACAGGGCACCCGCGTCCGATCGGAACGTCCCGGCCTGGATCAGCGCGACGCTGGTCCCGCCGCCGAGATCAGCCGACCAATGCACCGCGTCGTTGATGCCCATCGGTTCAGTCGCGCGGCTTCGCGCCGAAGTCGCGGTGGAACGCGGAAGCGGTCGGCTCGGACTGGCCCTGGTACTTCGACCCCAACTCCGGGCTCCCGTACGGCCGATCGACCGGGCTCGACATCTGGAAGAAGCTGATCTGCCCGATCTTCATGCCGAAGTAGAGCGCGATCGGCAGATTCGCGACGTTGGACAGCTCGAGCGTCAGGTTGCCCTTCCAGCCCGGGTCAACGTAGCCCGCGGTCGAATGGATCAGGAGGCCGAGTCGGCCGAGTGAGGATTTCCCCTCCAGGCGAGCAACGAGGTCGTTGGGCAGCTCGACCCATTCGAGGGTCTGGCCAAGAACGAACTCACCCGGATGCAGGATGAACGGCTCTTCATTGTCGATCCGGAGGAGTTCGGTCAGATCCGGCTGCGACTGCCGGACGTCGATGTACGGATAGCGATTGTTCCGGAAGACCCGAAAGCTTCGGTCGAGGTGAAGGTCTACGGAGGACGGCTGGAGGTCCTCGGGATCGAAGGGCCTGATTCCCACGTCGCCGGCCTCGATGGCGGCCCGGATGTCGCGGTCGGACAGGACACTCATCGCATGCCCTCCTTCGGGCTCCACTGGGCATACAGGGTATCCACCTCGCGTTTCAGATCCTCCAGGTCGTCGAAGCTCTGATAGACGCTCGCGAAGCGAATGTAGGCGATCTGGTCCAGGTTTCGCAGGCTCGCCATCGCGAGCTGCCCCACGCGAGACGACGGCACTTCTGTCATGCCCTCGGCCCGGAGGGTCGCCTCGATTGCGTCGGCGGCCTGCTCCGCCGACGAAGCCGGTACTGGCCGACGCGTCAGCGCCTTACGGAGGCCTGAGACCAGCCGCTCGCGATCGAACTCCTGGCGCGTGCCATCGCGCTTGACGATGACCAGCCTGGGGGCTTCGACCCGCTCGTAGGTGGTGAAACGAAACGTGCAGGCACCGCACTCGCGCCGTCGGCGGATCGTCGCCGCGTCATCCAGGTCGCGCGAATCAACGACTCGCGACTCGCGTTCGCCGCACTGGGGGCAGCGCATCGATCCTCCTCGGCACCACTACGGGTTGTGGTGTAGCGCGAGCATACCACTACATGGAGTACCGATCGGGCGATTCGTCAGCGGTTGCGGCGACCGATGTTGCGGACCGGGGAGGCCTCCTCGGCCTGCTCAATCGCGACGTTGACGAGTTCGTGGAACGACTCCCGCGCGTGGACCAGGTTCAGGTAGCCGCGCTTGATGGACGTGTCCGCCTCGGGGCCGCGCGCCATCCTGTCTCCGTCACGCGCGAGATCACAGCCGTGCTCCACCAGCTCGAGCGCCCGGCCCGCACGCTCCAGCTCCTCGACCATCCGTACCTGGGTGGCCTGGGCCGTCGCAGGCGTGGTCAGCGATCTCGCCTCGCCTATGTAGCGCTCGACGGCCTCGCGCGCGGCGCTCAAGCTGCCGCGGATGGCCTCGCCGTCGGTGTCTCGCCTTCGGACGCGGTCGATCAGGACGGCAACCTCGGCCAGGCTGTGGGCCACATGGCCTGACAGATCCAGGGCCTCGCCGCGGAATCCCTCCGCCACTCGCGTTCGATACAGCAGGCGGGCGCCACGGCGAATGAACAGCGCCACGGCAACGGCCAGCGCCACGAGGACCACGAGCGCTATCAGCTGAGCGGTGTCCATGGCGCCTCGCGTTGGTACGGTACGGGCAGCCTATCCCGCTCGCGTCTTGAGCGCAGCCAGGAGGGCCGCCCCGACCTCGAACAGATCGCCAACTACAAGCAAATCGGCGAACTCGCTGATCGGAGCATCCGGATCACGGTTCACCGCCACGATCGTACGGGCGGTCTGCATGCCGACCTTGTGCTGAATGGCACCCGAGATGCCGAGCGCGAGATACAGATCCGGTTTGACGATCTTTCCGGTCTGGCCGATCTGCTGCGCATACGGAATCCAGCCAGAATCGACTGCGGCCCGCGTCGCACCGACGGCACCGTTCAGGGCCGTCGCAATCTCTCCGACGAGGCCGAACCCCTCCGCTCCGCCGACGCCACGCCCGCCCGAGACGATGACCTTGGCTTCTTCGATTGGAGCGGCGGCGCCTGCCTCCGCGACCTGCTCGACAACGTCCACGCGAGGGAGGAGCACGTCCTTCTCTGCAGCGAGTTGCTCGACCTTCCCGGCCGAGTCGGCGGCCTGCGCCTCGACCACATTTGGCCGGACGGTCACGATCCCCGCCCCCGACACGAACGTGGATGTGGTCAGCAGCTTTCCTCCGAAGGCGGACATCTCGACACTCGGTCCATCGTCTGCCCAGATGACCGCGGTGGCATTCACCAGGACGCCGAGTCCCGTCAGGGCCGACAGGGCGCCGGCAACATCACGACCGTCCGGCCCCGCCCCCAATACGACCACCGCCTCCGGATCACCGGAGATCACGGCCGCGGCGCGCTCAGCGGCGACGGCCGCCCACGCCTTGCCATCCGCAGTTGCGTCCGTAATCGCGACCACCCTCGCGACGTACGTCGCCAGCTCTCCAGCGATACCCGATGGGTCGCTCGCCACGGCGATGCCGACCGCCTCGCCGCCAGCCGCCACGGCCAGACTCCGTGCCACCGTTGCGGCCTCGGCGGAGATCCGGGCCAGTGACCCGTCGCCGTTTGGCTCGGCAATCACCCAGACGGTCCGCATCAGATGATCCTCCGGGCGGTCAGGAGCTCCACGATGGCGGCGGCACCTTCCTCCGCCGAACCACGCACAACCTTCGTCGCATCACGCGCCGGTGGCCGCTTGGTCGCCTGGACGGCGGTCAGCGCATTCGCCCCGCCCAGGGTCCCTGCATCCAGGCCCAGATCGGCGAGCGACTGGGTGGTGATCTCCTTCGTTCGCGCCCCCATGATCCCCTTGAGGGACGGGTATCGCGGCTCGCCGAGAGCCTGCGTGCACACGACGAGCGCGGGCATCGGCGCCTCGAGAACGTCATAGCCGCTCGGCGTGATTCGGCGAACCCGCACGGTGCCCGCGGCGACGTCGGGCTCGATCTTCGCGGCGTTGCCGAGATATGGAAGCCGCAGGAGGGCCGCGATCCCGGAGGCGACAACACCGCCGACGCCGTCCGACGTATCAACCCCGGCGAGGACCAGGTCGAAGGTCATCCCGCGGAGCGCGGCGGCGAGCACCTGTGTCGTTGACCAGGTGTCCGATCCGGCCAGCGCCGGATCAGTCACGAGCGTGCCGCGGGCCGCCCCCATGGCCAGCGCCTTGCGCATCGTGTCGGCCCCACTGGCTGGGGACATCGTGAGAAGGCTGACCTCGCCGCCCAGCGAATCGGCCAGTTTGAGAGCGGCCTCAAGGGCATATTCATCGTTGCCGTTGACGACGGACGGCGAGGCCGCACGATCGAGGCGATGATCCGGGCCGAGGCGCTCGGCGGCCGCCGCCGGATCGGGCACGGGTTTGGTCAGGACGACGATATGCACTGGGCAGTGGACCTCCGTGGATCGGCTGGATTGATCAGGCGTCGGGGCGACCGAGCAGGGCTCGGGCGACTACGAGGCGCTGGACCTGCTGGGTACCTTCGTAAATCTGGGTGATCTTGGCGTCGCGCATCATCCTCTCGACGGGGAACTCATCGATGTAGCCATACCCGCCCAGCACCTGGACCGCATCCGTCGTGACGCGCATCGCCGCGTCCCCTGCGACGAGCTTGCACAGCGCCGACCAGCGGGAGACATCCGGACCGCCGGCCTCGATCTCAACGCAGGCGGTGTACAGCAGCTGACGGGCCGACTCAACCTGGGCATCCATGTCCGCGAGCATCGCCTGGATCATCTGGAAGTCCCCGATCCGCTGGCCGAACTGCTTGCGCTCCCGGGCGTAGGCCGTGGCGACTTCGAGTGCCCCCTGGGCGATGCCAACAGCCTGGGCGGCAACTCCGGGCCGCGACCGATCCAGCGTCGCCATGGCGATCCTGAACCCGTCGCCCTCCTCGCCGATGCGATTGGCGACCGGGACGCGAACGTCGGCGAAGGACAGCTCGGCGGTTGGGCTGCCGCGAATGCCGAGCTTGTGCTCGAGGCGCTCGACGCGGAACCCGTCCGCCGGGACCTCCACACCGAAGCACGACAGTCGCTTGTGCCTGGGGGCATCGGGATCCGTCACCGCGAAGACCGTGAT
>JBDTOF010000397.1:0-8602 GCA_039933375.1 Chloroflexota bacterium | reverse complement strand
TCGTCGGCGTCCATGGCGAACTGGACGTTGGCCGGCCGGCCGCTCCGGAAACTGAAGTCGCAGACCGTTCGCCCGACGGACAGTTCGGCGGCCACCTCCACATCGACCGGAATAAAGTCAGTCGTGATGACCGAAGGGTCGATCACCGCGCAGACTGCCAGCGCGTCGTGAACTGGTGCGGCATTCGCGCGGTGCATCGGCTGCGTTGCGTCGTAACCCTCGATGCGCTTCTCGACGAACCGGGCCGCGGCTTCGGCCGCCGGCGTCCCGATGGCCCGCAGAGCGCGACAGTCCTCCAGGGACACGAGCGCCCGGTGGGTGGCGTCGAGTGGAACCATCCGGATGGGCCGTCCGCAATTGACCACGATCCGTGCCGCTTCTGGATCGAGCCAGATGTTGAATTCGGCGGACGCGGTTTCGTTTCCGTGATGGTGGGCACCGCCCATGATCACGATCTCCGGGATCCGCTCCAGGATCCGCGGCTCCTTCTGGATCGCGATGGCGATATTCGTCAATGGCCCGACCGGTACGAGCGTGATGTCGCCATCGGATGCGAGGTAGGTTTCGATCAGCCAATCCACGGCGTGACCTGGCTGGAGCTTGGCCGTCGCCGCCGGAGGAAGGTCCAGCAGCGAACCATGAATCCGACTGGCGGGGTTCAGCTGCGCCATCTGCGCGCGGGCAATCGGTCGCGTCATGCCCATGTGGACGGGGATCTCCGGCAGCCCGATCCAGTCGAAGACTCGAAGTGTGTTCTCGGTGCAGTTGTCCACGGTCGTGTTGCCGTTGACCGTCGTGGCCCCGATGAGCTCGATGTCCGGCGAGAGCGCGGCGACCATGAGGGCGACGGCATCGTCCGTCCCGGTGTCGACGTCGAGAATAACCTTGGTGGGCATCGCTGAAGTCTGCCTCATCGACGATTGCTTGGTCGTTGACGAGTCCTCGCCGATCCGTCCCGAACCACGCTGGGGACGGCGGAGGGTCGGGACGCGTACGATTGCGCGACCGTCCCGATCTCCGGGACGACTCAAGGTCGAGGGACAATGACGAAGCACTCCCAGTTCGAGCGCCAGCGGCGCGCCACCGAGACGGAGCGAATCAAGGAAATCGAGCGCGCCTGGCAGGGCAGCATCCCGGCCGCGGTAGCCGCCGAATTCGCCGCCACGGTCAAGGCTGCCAAGGAGCGCGGGCCGCAGCCCAAGGCACCCGATATGGCGCCGGGCACCCTCCCGCGACCGCCTCGCCCGGGCCACGAGCCCAAGCCAAAGAAGGAAGAGGCGACCTCGCGTCGCCGGTCGTAGCCCGTGCGTCGTCGCAAGGTTACGTACCCGCCCGCCAAGACCGCCACCAAGGGGCCGCCGCCCGTTCTGGGCGCCACCGATCCCCGCAACCCCGCTGGCCGTACCGTCTCGATCAACCTGTCGGCCATCTCGGGTCGAGGGTCGATTGGGCCTGGGGACCACGTCCGCATCCTGAGCGGGCTCTATGTCGGCGAGGCAGCAGTCGTCGAATCCGAGGCGAGCGGCGTCATTCCTGCCGTCATGGTTCGGACCGAGTCGGGTCACACCCGCCGGTCACGAACGGTCGATCTCGAGCCGATTCGTCCCGGAGCCGTGCCAGCGCCTGGCGCCGAGGAGCCTGCGGCCGAGGCCTGAGACAGCCGGGGCGGCCGAGAACCCGGCGCCCGGCCGACTGACCGATCCGACACGGAGGAACAGGTGCTGCGTCCCGCACACAAGCTCGTTGTTCCGCTCGACGGGGCTGATGGGGATCCTCACCTCGTCGGCGGCAAGGCCGCCTCGTTGGTCAACCTCATCGACAAGGGCTATCGCGTGCCGCCCGGGTTCTGCCTGACCACCGAGGCCTTTGAAGTGCAACGTCGCGCCATGCCGGGTATCCAGTCCTGGATCGACCACCTGCCGGATGAGGCGGCGCGAACGGGGCTCGCAGCCGCGTTCGAGGGTGGCCCGCTGGAGCCCAGCGTTGGAGCATCGCTCCACCTTGCGATCCGCGAACTCGTCGATGCGTTGGGCCGCACGACCAGCGCAGAACCGCGGTTCGCCGTCCGGTCCTCGGGCATCGGCGAGGACAGCTCTGCCGCGTCATTCGCCGGACTTCACGAGACAGAGCTCGACGTCGCCCCGGCCGATGTACCCGACGCCGTCCGCCGCTGTTGGGCATCGCTGTGGAGTGCCCCTGCCGTCGCCTATCGACAGCGGCGCGGCCTGGAAGCCGACGGGGGCGGCATGGCGGTCGTCGTCCAGGCGCTGGTTCCTGCCGATGCCGCCGCGGTCGTGTTCACTCGTCACCCGGTCACAGGGCGGACGGACCAACTCGTCATCACTGCCGTTCGTGGGCTCGGGGATGCAATGGTGTCGGGAACCGTGACACCCGATACCTGGGTCATCGACCGGGACTCCCGCGCCGTTGCCGACTACACGCCGGGGGACCGCACGTCGTCCCAAATCGGACCGGCACTCGACGCTCCATCGCTGAACGACCTCTCCGAGCTCGCCGTGGCGGTCGAAATGAGCATCGGATCGGCCGTGGATATCGAAGCGGCGATGGCCAGCGGGACCTGGTATCTCCTCCAGGCTCGTCCGATCACGACCCGATGACAGGCCCCTACCAGCGGACGGCCCTCCCCAAGCCGGAGGACTCAGGTACCACGCCCGAGGCGTTTCCAACGCCGTGGGAGGACGACGCGGACCCCAGTCGATCATGGGCATGGGACGACATGCACATGCCGTTCGCGTTGACGCCGCTGGCGGCTGACTATGTCCGCGCGCTCGGCCAGGGTTTCAACCTGGCTCCTCAATTGTTCGGCGGGTTCCCTCAGCGCTGGCATGCACGAGTCTGGAACGGCTACGCGTACTTCGCCCATGACGCCAACACGACCGAGGATACGAAGGCAGACACCGAGGCCCGCTGGCTCGCCGTGCACCGCGAGCGGGCCGAGGTCACCACGGCGTACTGGGCCGATGAGGTACTCCCTGAACTCAAGGGGTTGGAGTCGCGGCTTCGGACGCTCCCGGTCGAGGATCTCGCCCCAACGCAACTCGCCGCCGGCTGGGACGAGGCGTGGGCCGCGGTTCGCCGCATGTGGGAATTGCACTTCTGCATCATCCTCGGGCCCTACCAGATCCTCGAGGACCTGGCCGATCTGTACGAGAAGGCGGTTCCGGGGGCGAGCCCCGGTGAGTCCCTTCGCCTGGTGCAGGGAACACGGAATGACCTCCTTGACGCCGAGCTTGGGATCGAACGGCTGGCCGAGGAGGCCGCGGCTCGGCCCGCAATCAGGCAGCTCCTCGCGGCCCAAGCGGGGGGCGAGACCGGTGGCGACCACGGGTCGGCACGCACCCGGCCGATCACGGACGAGATCCGGGAGCTCCCCGGGGGACCGGCCTTTCTGGTGGAACTCGATGCATTCCTTGCCCGTCACGGGCACCTGGGCCAGGCCTTTGACGATCTTGCCCTGCCATCATGGGCGGAGGCACCCGACCTTCTCCTCACCCAGCTCGGAATGCATCTCGCGAGACCACCAGAACCGGCCGAGGCACGGCGCGCGCGGTTGGCCGCCGACGCGGCATCCCTCGCCGACGGGGTTCGGGTGCGGTTGGCAACCCAGCCAGAGACACTCCAGCAGTTCGAGCATCTCCTGTCACTCGCCCGCGCGATCGGCCCGTTGACGGAGGGGCACAACTACTGGATCGACCGCCTGGCCCAGGCGCGCATTCGGAGCCTCGTCATGCGCGTCGGGCAGCGCCTGAAGACCGATCGATGTCTCGCCGATGCGGACGACATCCTGTTCCTCACTCGCGACGAAATTCGCGACCTGATCCTCACACCCCGTGGTACCGGCGAACTGGTGGCCATGCGACGCGCCGAGCATGCGACGCAGCGAACCCTCACTCCCCCGCGGGAAGTCGGACGGGCCAGTACTCCGGGCACCGACCGGTTCGACGGCGAACGGTTCACATCGACTGAGCCGGATGTCCTGCGCGGAACTGGAGCTTCAGCTGGCGTCGTCCGAGGGCCTGCCCGGGTGACGCTCGGCCCCGAAGACTTTGGCCGGATCAGACCCGGGGACATCATCGTCTGCCCATCCTCGAACCCGTCGTGGGTTCCGGTCTTCGTCGTCGCGGCGGGGTTGGTCACGAATACCGGCGGGATCCTGTCGCACGCGGCAGTTGTGGCGCGCGAATTCGGATTGCCTGCCGTCGTGGGAACCGGGGACGCCACGTCCCGAATTGCCGACGGCCGGATGATCGAGATCGACGGCGCGACCGGGTTCGTGCGTCTCCTGTGAACTCGTCGCGGCCCGGGCGGCTGCTGACCGCAGCCATGCTCGGCGTCGCCAGCGGATCGGTCCTGGTGCCGCTGAACTCGACGATGCTGGCCGTGGCCCTGCCGGGAATCATGGACGAGTTCCACCTCGGCGCGAGTGCCGTGGCGTCGCTCGTCACGCTCTACCTCGGTGCCGTCGCGGTCGCACTTCCGGTCAGTGGTTCGCTCGGTGATCGGTTCGGCCATCGACACATGTTCCTGCTCGGCGTCGCCGTCTTTGCCCTGGCCTCGGCAGTGGCCGTCGGCGCAACATCGTTCGGGCTCCTCCAGGCTGCCCGCGTTCTGCAGGCGGTGAGTGGTGCCTTCGTGTCCACCAGCTCCGCGGCACTGATCCGCGAATTCGCCCCTCCCGCTCGACGCGGCGAGGCGTTTGGTCTGTTCGATCTCCTCGTCTCGACCTCCGCCGCTGCGGGACCGTTCATCGGCGGTGTGCTGGTCGGCCTGTTCGGATGGCGCAGCCTCTTCGTCGTGGCCGTACCAGTGGCGGTGATCGCGCTGGCCAGCGTCGGCCTGCGCCGTTCGCCGGCCCCCGAGCCCGAGGCGGTGGCGATCGCCGAACCTCCGGAGCGTGCCACTGGCAGCCCGCCGGCACGGCCGAGGCCTCCGCTGGACCTGCTCGGTCTTGCCCTGCTGGCGGCGATCATCGGCGCCTTCCTTATTGCGATTCGCGGTGGCGAGGGCGCCATTCCGATCATCGCGGCCGTCGCGATCATCCCGCTGGGGGTCGTCTTCACGCGGTATGAGCTGCGGATCGACCATCCAGCCGTTGACCCGCGGCTGTTCGGCCATCGACCCTTCGCCGCGGCCGTCGCTGGCGTATTCGGCAGCACCATCGTGCTTCATGCCAGCTTCATCCTGATCCCGCTGCTGGTCGAGCGGATCCTGAGTGGGTCCGCAACCACGAGCGGCCTCGTCCTTCTCGGGATCTCCGGCGTGGCCGCGTTCGTGGCACCACTTGGTGGTCGAGCCTCGGACCGCCGGGGCAGGCGCGCCCTGGTCGTCGCCGGGAGCCTCGTCATGGCTGTTGGACTGGCTGGCCTGTGGACGCCAGTAGGTGGCTCGTCGTTCGTGGCGATCGCACTGCTGCTCGGGGTCGTCGGGCTCGGGATGGGCATGTCCGGGTCAGCCCGCCAGGCGGCAGCGTTCGAGGTCATCCGCCCAGAGCGTGTCGGAATGGCCGCAGGGACCTACTACACCGGCCGCTACCTGGGGGGCGTGGTCGGGGCCAGTCTCGCCGGTGCCCTGCTCGCGTCATCGGTTACGAGTGCCTCCGTTTCCCTTGGATTCGGGGTTCTGGTGCTCGTATCGCTGGCCGTAGCCGTGGCGTCGCTTGGCCTGCCGGGGCGTCGATCACCCGAACCGACGCCTGCCGGGCCGCGCACCTAAAGCGCGAACGCCCGCACCTCGGCGCCAATCTCTTGTGATTTACCACTTCCTCGGCCACAATACCTCGCTATGATCGACCAATCGGCACGTTCCGCCCGCTCGGCCACGCATCACCTCCGGATGGGCCAGGCGGCCGAAATGCTGGGCGTGGGCGTCGATACCCTCCGACGCTGGGAATCGGCCGGGCGACTCGCTGTAGAGCGGTCGGCGGGTGGCCAGCGTCTCGTACCGATTTCCGAAGTCGTCCGGTTGCTCGAATCCCGGCGACGGGCAAACCCAGACCCCCGGGCTTCCACGCAATCAGCGCGCAACCGGTTTTCCGGGGTCATCACGAGGATCGAGGCAGATCGCGTCGCGGCCGTGGTCGAAGTGCTGGCTGGAGCGCATCGGATCGTGAGCCTGATGACGGCGGAAGCTGTAATCGAGATGGGCCTGGTGGTTGGGGATCGTGCCGTGTGCGTGGTCAAGGCCACGAACGTGATCATCGAGGCTGGCGAGTGAGACTCGCGCCACATGGCGCCGCAGGACCTTGCCGCCCGCTGATCGCAGGGCTCGTGCTCGTGACCCTCGTGGGACTGCTGGTTGGCTGCGGGGCGGCGGGCCCGCCTCGACCTGGGACCACGACGCTCACGGTCTTTGGTGCCGCCTCGCTCGGTCCAGCCCTTCAGGCGCTTGGAACTGCCTACCGGGCGAGCGCGGGGATCGAGATCGTGGTCTCGACTGGCTCGTCGACGACCCTGCGCACCCAGATCGAACAGGGCGCCCAGCCGGACGTGTTCCTGTCCGCCGATCTCGCCAACCCCGAGGCGCTGATCGCAGCTGGATTGGTCGATGGCCCGCTCGTCAGGTTCGCCGGCAACCAACTGGCGGTCGTGATCCCCGCCGACAACCCGGGGCACCTCCTCCAGCCAACCGATCTGGGCCGCGATGGCGTTCGCGTCGTGGCCGCCGCCGACGGCGTTCCGATCACCGCGTACGCGTCCAGACTCCTCGCCCAGCTTTCGACGCTTCCAGGCGCACCAGCTGATCTGGCTGCTCGCTACGACGCCAACGTCGTCAGCCGCGAGGAAAGCGTTGCGGCCGTTCTCGCCAAGATCGAACTCGCCGAGGGCGACGCAGCCGTGGTCTACGCCTCGGATGCCTCGGGCTCCACGAAGGTGACGACCCTGGCGATTCCGGTAGACCGAAACGTCGCCGCCAGCTACGGCGGCGTAGTCCCGGTCGGCGCAGCGAACCCGGTTGCGGCGCGGGCGTTCCTGACCTGGCTCATCGGGCCCGAGGGACAGCGCGCGCTTGTCGAGTACGGGTTCAGCCTTCCCCAATGAGCCACCGCCTTGTCATTGGATCGGCCGCCCTGTTCGCCGTCTTCCTCGCACTGCCGGTGGGGACGCTCCTGGGACGGGCACTTGGCGTCGGCGATCTGATCGCCGTGGCCCAGTCACCCGCCGTGCTCAACGCCCTGCGGCTGAGCCTTGCGACGACGTTGACAAGCCTGGTCATCACGATCGGTTTCGGAACCCCGCTCGCGTACCTCCTGGCGCGACACCGATTCCCGGGTGCCACGCTGGTCGAAATCGTGATCGACCTCCCGTTGGTCCTCCCGCCGTCCGTTGCCGGCCTGGCCCTCCTGCTGGTCTTCGGTCGCCGCGGACTGCTGGGCGACTCGCTGGAAGGGCTCGGCGTCGCGATCCCGTTCACGACCGTGGCCGTGATCCTGGCCCAGACCTTTGTCTCGGCACCATTCTTCATTCGCGCCGCTCGGGCGGGCATCGCGTCGGTGCCACGAGACCTCGAGGACGCGGCCCGCGTGGATGGCGCCACGGCACTGGGCGTATTCCGCCATGTCACGGCAGCACTCGCCGGGCCGGCTCTGGTGGCCGGCGTGGTCATGAGCTGGGCGCGGTCCCTGGGGGAATTCGGAGCCACCATTCTGTTCGCGGGGAATGTCACCGGCCGGACGCAGACCCTGCCGCTGGTCGTCTACTCGGAATTCGGGGCAGGCGATCTCGATGCGGCGATCGCAGCGGCCGCGGTGCTCGTCCTCGCCGCGATCGGGATCCTGCTGGCTGTCCGGCTGTCCAGGGTCTCCCGCGACGTCGGCGCGCTGGTCTGACGCTCGCCCAGGATTCGCTCAGCCGGGCGCGTCCCGGACGACCTCGGGGATGACCACGTCGGCCTCTTCGGGGTGGCGCAGGAGGTAGGCCCGAATGAATGGACAGCGCACGGTCACCCGCCGACCAGCGGACCGCGCCTCGGCCAGCGCATGACGCGCCAGCGCGGCCCCGACGCCTCGACCCTCGAAGGCGGGCAGGACCTCCGTGTGAACGAGGATCTGGCGGTTGCCGGCCAGGCGATAGTCAAGGAACCCTGCCAGTTCCCCGTCGAGATGCGCCTCGAAACGGCGTGCATCCACCATGTCCGCGAGGTGAAGCTGCGGAGCGTTCACACCGTGACGATAGCCGACCGCTGATCCTCCGGCGGGGCGACCCTCGTGAGCTGCGCTGGTCCGTTCGACCCGTCCACGAAACCTCCACGCCACCCGCATCCGGTCTTCACACCTTCTCCATGACCTCTGCCCAGAGTAATCCGTAGACAGCGGCGGCCACTGACGGCGGTCGCAGGATTGCTCGAAGGGAGCCTGTGTTCAGATGTGGTTCTTCAAGCTCATCGGTGGTCTGATGTTCTTTGCCTTGTTCCTGAGTTTGCTGGGAGGACTGTTCGGGATCGGATACCTCGCCTGGGCGACCGCGACAGGCGTTGCACCAGCAGCCGCAGGGCCGGCCTATGGCGTTGGCTGGGGCTTCGGGTGGGGCTTCGGTGGGTTCTTCCACCTCCTCGGCACGATCTTCCTGATCGCGATCTTCATCGG
>JBDTOF010000396.1:0-2178 GCA_039933375.1 Chloroflexota bacterium | reverse complement strand
GCTCAGCAGCGCTGGCTACGAACGAGGCGATGATCCCGAAGCCGTCATCCGAGCCCAGGATGGCCTCGGATGCCCGCTCCGGATGCGGCATCAGGCCGGCCACGTTGCCGGCCGCGTTGATGACGCCGGCGATGGCCCGGAGCGATCCGTTCGGATTGGCCGGATCGTCCGTCTCGCTGGCAGCGGATCCGTCGGCGCGAACGTACCTGAAGAGGACCTGACCCTGCGCCTCGAGCTCGTCGAGCAAGGCCGCATCGGCGTAATAGCAGCCCTCGCCGTGGGCGATGGGCATACGAAGCGGCCGGCGCGGCCCGGCAAGGTGGGTGAACGGAGTCTCGGGCTGCTCGATCGCGATGTGCACGTCCCGGCCGAGGAATCGAAGCTCCCGGTTGCGCAAGAGGGCGCCAGGCACGAGTCCGGCCTCGGCAAGCACCTGGAAGCCGTTGCAGATCCCGAGGACGAGCCCGCCATCGGCGGCGAAGTCCGCGACGGACCGCATCACTGGGCTGAAGCGAGCGATGACACCCGCTCTGACGTAGTCGCCATAGGCGAACCCGCCGGGCAGGATCACGCCCGCGGCACCTTGAAGGTCGGCCGTCTCGTGCCACAGCTCCACGGGCTCGGCGCCGGCCAGGTCCAGGGCGTGCATCGTGTCCCGGTCGCAGTTGGACCCCGGGAAGACGACGACGCCGATTCGCACGCTCATCCGCCGACGTCCGCCCCAGACGTCGATGACGACGGGCCGAGCTCCTCGATGGCGTACGCCTCGATCAGCGGGTTCGACAGGAGCTCCCCGGCCAGCCGTGCCACCACGACATGTGCCGCCGGGGCGTCCGCCGCCGAGACCGTCAACTCAACCCGGCGCCCGACCCGGACGGCCGAGACGCCCTCGATGCCGAGGTGCTGGAGGCTGCCCTCGACGGCGCGGCCCTGCGGATCCAGGATCCCCGGCTTGGGTGTGACGTTGACCGCAAAACGGAACTCGGTGGTCATGGGGCGATCACGTCCTCCTCCAGGTAGCGGGCGAAACTGGCTCCGGTGATCCGCTCGAATGCCTCCACGTACCGCGCCCGTGTGCCGGCGACGACTTCGTCCGGCAGGACGGGACCCGGCGCTGTCTTGTCCCACGGTTGGCGCTCGAGCCAGTCGCGTACGAATTGCTTGTCGAAGCTCGCCGGGGATCGCCCTGGCGCATAGGCGGCGGCATCCCAGAAGCGGGACGAATCCGGTGTCAGGACCTCGTCGATCAGAATCGGCAAACCGTCAACCAGGCCGAACTCGAACTTCGTGTCGGCGAGGATCAGACCGACCGACTCCGCGTGCGAGGAGGCACGGCGGTACAGGGCGATGGCCGTCTCGCGCACGCGCTCCGCGACGTTCCGCGCCTCGGACCCGGCGACAGGAGCGATGGCTGCGACCATCGCCTCGAAGTCGATGTTCTCGTCGTGCTCGCCATGCTCGGCCTTGGTAGCCGGTGTCAGGATCGGTTCCAGCAGCTCGTCGGCCTCGCGAAGTCCCGCCGGCAGCCGTACACCGCAGATCGCTCCTTCGGCCCGATAGGCCTTCCAGCCGGAGCCGGCGAGGTAGCCACGCACGACCACCTCGACGGGCAGGACGGTCGCCCGCCGACAGAGCAGCATCCGCCCGCGCAGGTCGGCGGCCACCTCCGGTGGAACGATCCCGGGCGGAACCATGACAGGTTCGGTACCGAGCACGTGGTTCGCGACGAGGTCGCCGGTGGCGCCGAACCAGTAGCGGGACAGGCCGGTCAGCACGCGACCCTTGTCGGGGACGGCGTTCGGCAGGATGACGTCGAAGGCCGACAGTCGATCCGACGCGACCAGCAACAGCCGGTCACTCCCGATGGCATAGAGATCCCGCACCTTGCCGGACCGGACGAAGGAGCCGCTTGGCGCGGTCATGGAGTTGGCTCCGCGAGCGCGATCGCGTCGAGTCGGGCGATCACTTCTGCAACATGGGACAGGTGGACATCGTCGTCGAAGCAGGAAGCGAGCCCTGCCGCCCCAAGGTGGTCCATGACCGCCGGTTCCGCCAGAAGCAGGTCGAACAGCGGACGTCGCTCGTCGGCCGCGGCCAGGGCCGCCCGCTGGACCACGGCATAAGCGTCCTCGCGTCCCATCCCGCCATGGTCCACGAGCGCGACGAGGACCCGTGAAC
>JBDTOF010000395.1:0-3500 GCA_039933375.1 Chloroflexota bacterium | reverse complement strand
TGACCGGTTCTCATATCCGCATTGCTGACTGGCCGCATCCTGCGGACTTCACCGCACCGCCGACGAGCGCGGACCGTGCGCGCTGGGCTGAGTCGGACCGGGCGGCGCGCCCTGTCCGGCTCGAGGCACTTCGCGCCCGCATGGTGGCCGAGGGTGTCGACGGGTACTTCGGGGTGCGCTGGGAACACATGCGCTATCTGACGGGCCTTCCGTTCGACGAGGAGGAAGTCAGCGGCGCCGGTGATTCTGGGAAGTTCCTCGTGACAGGAACCGAGTCGATCGTCCTGGCGGACAGCCGCTACACGATTGCCGTCCACCGCGACGCTCCGGAGTCGAGGGTCTTCGACTGCTACAACGCGCTGGTCGATCGATGGCCGGAGCTGCTCGAAAGCGCGAGCGTGACAAGGGTCGCGGTCGAGGCCATGTCGATTCCGCATCTCACCTGGGAGCGGCTGCAGGCCGCAGCGCCGGACGTTGAGCTGGTGCCCATCGAAGGCTGGGTGGAGGCGATCCGGCAGGTCAAGGATCCATCCGAGATCGAGCGCGTCGCCGCGGCCTGTGCGGTGTCGGATCGAGGCCTCGCCTCGCTCCTGCCGTCGATCCGACCGGGGGTGACCGAACGGGAGCTGGCCCTGGACCTCGAATGGCGGATCCGGACCAGTGGTGCCGAGCGCCTGGCGTTTCCGGTGGCCTGCCTGGCTGGCCCCGAAGCGGCACTGCCACATGGATCTCCGGGCGACCGACCCGTCCAGTCGGGCGCCGTCCTCTTGTTCGATTTCGGCGCGCAGGTGGAGGGTTACCGAAGCGACATGACCCGGACCCTGTTCGTGGGCGACCCGACGCAGCGTGACCTCGATGTCTACGGGCTGGTCGCAGCCGCCCAGGATGCCGTGTTCGCCGCCCTCGCGGAAGCGGTTGGACCGGCGAAGCGGCAGGCTGGGATACCGCTGCCGGATGGACCCGCGATGGACCAGCTTGCTCGATCGGTGATCGAATCCGACGGCCGCTGGCCCGTCTATGGACACGGGCTCGGGCACGGCATCGGGCTGGCGACGCACGAGCTTCCCGGACTGGGCCGGCGGTCACCGACCACCCCGTTACCATCGCCGACCGTGTTTTCCGTTGAGCCCGGTATCTACCTGGAGGCCGAGACTGGCGTACGGATCGAGGATCTGGTGATGCTCGATGCATCGGCCGGCCGACTCGTGCAGCTGACGAACTTCCCACGAGGGATCGTCGTCGTCGGGACTTGATCTGGCCGGGACTCCGTTCGGCTTCAGGGACACCGGGGTCGGCTACAATCGATCGACTGCATCCCGCCCACTGACCCTCGGCCACGGCGCGCCCGGCGCGGCAGGCCTCCAGCCCAGGAGCGCGTTGACCTCATGATCAGCACCGGCGAGCTTCGCAAGGGCGTCGCGATCGAACTCGATGGCGAGCTCTGGCAGATCCTCGACTATCACCACATCAAGATGGGCCGCGGCTCGGCCCAGGTCCGGATCACGCTCAAGAACATCCGCCGGGGCGGGACGGTCGAGCGCTCGTTCCAGGCCGGCACCAGGTGGCCGCGCGCCTCGATGGAGCGTCGCCCCGTCCAGTTCCTCTACCGCGACGACGACGATTTCCACTTCATGGATACCGACACGTATGACCAGTTCATTCTCCACGGCGAGCAGCTGGCCGAGACGGTCCAGTACCTGAAGGACGGCATGATCCTGGATCGCACGACCTACCAGGGCGAAACGATCGGGGTCGAGCTGCCGGTGACGGTCGAGCTTGTCGTGACCCAGACGGATCCCGGTTTTGCCGGTGACACGGCGCAGGGGGCCCGAAAGCTGGCGACAGTCGAATCCGGTCTCGCAGTGTCCGTGCCGCTGTTCGTCAACGAGGGCGACACGATCCGCGTCGACACGCGAACCGGTGAGTACCAGACCCGCGTCTGAGTTCATGAGCGCGGTCTCGGCGTCCGGAACGGGTCCCCGGATCCTCGCCGTCAGCGAAGCGGCCCGGGTGGTGGCGGGACTCGTCCGGGCCGACGATCGTTTGCGTGACCTGTGGGTCGAGGGCGAGGTTGGTCGGGTCACGATCTCGACCGCCGGGCACGCTTATTTCGTGCTCAAGGATGACAAGTCGCAGCTCCAGTGCGTCTGGTTCCGCGACGATCGGCTCCGCAGCGCCTTCCAGCCGCAGACGGGACTCCGGGTTGTCACACACGGCCGGATGGATCTGTACGAACCGCAGGGCGCCCTCCAGTTCTACGTTGAATCGCTCCAGCCATCCGGCGTCGGCGACCTCGCCATCCAGTTCGAGCAGCTGAAGGCGCGACTGGCCGCCGAAGGCCTCTTCGAGGCAGCCAGAAAGCGGCCGCTGCCGACCCGGCCCCAGGTCATCGCAGTGATCACTTCGCCGACTGGCGCGGTCTGGAAGGACATCTGCCAGGTCCTCGCGCGCCGCTGGCCCCTCGCGCGGGTCCTGCTCATCGCGTGCAGGGTGCAGGGGGAGGGGAGTGCCCTGAGCATCGCCGGGGCCTTCGGGCGCCTCGAGCGTCATGTCGCCGAGCTTCGCCATGAGGGCCGGGGCGGCGATGCGCCCGCGGTCACGATCCTGGCTCGCGGCGGCGGCTCGATGGAGGATCTCTGGTCATTCAACGATGAGCGCGTCGTCCGCGCGATCGTGGGTCATCCGTTGCCGGTGGTCTCGGGAATCGGCCACGAGGTGGACGTGACGTTGGCGGATTTCGCCGCGGACGTCCGCGCTCCGACGCCATCGGCGGCTGCCGAGCTGGTGGTTCCGAACCGGGCCGACTTCGCCGCCTCACTCGGTCGCGGGGCCGAGCGGATGCGGACCGCCGCCTCCCGGACGGTGTCCGACGCCAGCCGAGCAGTGACGGCCGAGCGGCGTGTGCTCGATGGCCTGCATCCGGCGGCACGCCTGGCAGCCGGTCGTGAGCGTGCGAGCGAGCTCCTGGACCGCGGGACGCGGGCCATTCGAAGCCGAATCAACGAGGGGCGCCGCTCCGAGGAGCGTCTCTCCAACCGCCTGCCGTCGCTGATCACCCGGGACACTGCTGCAGCAGGTGCCCAGCTGGCCGCGGCCGGGGCATCGCTCTCGGCGCTGGGGCCTGGGGCCACGCTCGAGCGCGGCTATGCGATCGTGCGTCGAGCCGTGGATGAACTGGTCGTCCGTGACCCGAGCGAGTCACCCGGTGGAACGCCACTCACCATCCGTGTCGCCCGGGGCGAGTTTCCGGCGATCGCCGAGGAGGTCGGGTCGTGAGCCTTGCGCTCAGCGACCTCGGGCTATTCCTGGCCCTCGTGGCAGTGATCGGGAGCATCGGGGCTGGTTTGGGTATCTTCTTCGTGGCGCCGCGCCTGACGCGCCTGACCGACCGAAGTGACGAGGAGCCCGGTGGCGGAGACGACTGAGACCCCGATCGCGAACCTGAGCTTTGACGAGGCGCTGGCCGAGCTCCAGAAGTCCGTCGCCGATCTCGAAACCGG
>JBDTOF010000394.1:0-2512 GCA_039933375.1 Chloroflexota bacterium | reverse complement strand
TCGAAATCCGTGACGCGGCCCCCCGCCTCCTCCACGATCACGGACGGGGCCGCGATGTCCCAGATCGAGAGGCCGACCTCGATCATCGCCTCCGCCGCGCCCTCAGCCAGAAGCATATAGCCCCAAAAATCACTGTAACCACGCGCCCGCCACACGTCGTCGAGTAATCGGTCGAAGCCGGGCGCCCGACCACTCGCTGTCATGTCCGGGATGCCCGAGTGAAGGACCTGCGCCTCGCCGAGGTCGGAGATCGATGTCACTGCGAGCTTCGTTGGCGTGGCGCCACCGGCGCTGTATCGCTGGACGCTCCAGGCTCCCCCACCTCGCCAGGCGTACCAGCGACTGCCCAGGGCGGGAGCCGAGATGATCCCGGCCTGCAGCTCGCCGTCGCGCTCGACGCCGAGGAGGGTCGCGAAGATGGGCACCCCGCGCATGTAGTTGTGGGTGCCGTCGATCGGGTCAACGAACCAGCGAACCGCCGCGCCACCCGCCTCGATCCCGAATTCCTCACCGACGACACCGTGGTCCGGAAAGGCATCGCTGATGCGCTCGCGGAGCAGATGCTCGACGGCCGTGTCCGCCTCGGTCACGAACGACCGATCCGGCTTCCGCGTGGTGACGGGCGCCTGCCGGAAGTGGCGGAGAGCCACCTCATCCGCTCCATCGCACCAGCCGAGTGCCGTATCCACCCAGCCACGCAGCTCGTCGTCACTGCCTCGACGAAGTGAGGCGCTCCACTCGGAGCCGTACTCGGGGTCTGCCCGCCTGCTCACGCCCTGATCCGCTCGCCAGTGGGATCCCAGAGCGGTTCCTTGGCGACCTCGAAGCCGACCCACGTGCCGAAGATGTCGACCTCTCCGCACGTCCCGATCGCTGCCTGGTCCGGCGGCAGGTAGGCGTACGCAATTGATCGCTCGACGGCAAAGCCGTAGCCGCCGCTCGTGACCCTGCCGACGATCTGTCCGTCGACCCGGACGGGCTCATTCCCGAGCGCCACCGAGCGTGGGTCATCCAGGATCAGGCAGCGCAGTCGCTTCCTCGGGCCGGCCTCTTTCGCTGCGCCGAGCGCCTCGCGGCCCAGGAAATCTGCGCCCTTGTCCATCCGGACGGCGAACCCGAGGCCAGCCTCGTACGGAGTCTCCTCGGGCGTGATGTCGCTGGACCAGACCCGGTAGCCCTTCTCGATCCGCAGGGCATCGATGGCCCGGTAGCCGCACGCAGTGAGCCCGAACGGCGTCCCGGCCGCCCAGAGGGCGTTCCAGAGCGCCCTGCCGTACTCAGCCGGCGGGTAGAGCTCCCAGCCAAGCTCCCCGACATAGGTGACCCGCAGCGCGAGGACCGGAATCTCGCCGATCGTGATCTCACGGGCCGTCATGTACGGGAAACCAGCGTCAGAGACGTCGTCCTTTGTGAGCGGCGCGAGGATGTCCCTCGCCCGGGGTCCCCAGAGGCCGAAACAGGCACGCGCCGAGGTGACATCCCGGACGCGCACGTCCCCGCCGTCGGGCAGATGCTTGCGGATCCAGCCGAGGTCGTGATTACCGAACGCCGTCCCGGTCACGATCAGGAAGCGATCGTCGGCCAGCCGCGTCACCGTGAAGTCGCATTCGATCCCGCCCCGTCGGTTGAGCATCTGCGTGTAGACGATGCTGCCGACCGGCTTGTCGATGTCGTTGTCGCACAGGTACTGGAGATAGGCAAGGGCGCCGGCTCCCTCCACCTCGATCTTGGCGAAGCTCGACTCATCGAACAGCCCGGCGGCCTGGCGAGTCGCGAGCGCCTCGGCGCCGATGGCCGGGCTCCAGTGCTCGCCGGCCCAGCCGCGCGGGCGAAGCGCCTCCAGCGTGGCGCGGTCCGTCACGCCGGCGCCGTCCTCGTTCGGAGTGAACCAGTTGGGCCGCTCCCACATCGATTTCTCGCCGAAGACCACGCCGAGGCCCATGAGCTCGTCGTAAGCCGGCGAGATGCGCAGCGGGCGCGCAGCCTGGCGCTCCTCGTTGGGGTAGTGGATGTCGTAGTAGGTCGCGTAGTTCTCGTAGGTCCGGGCAAGTGTCAGCTTTTGGCTTCGGTATTGACCACCGAAGCGTCGAATGTCCATCTTCCAGAGATCGAGTTCCGGCTCGCCGTCCACGATCCAGCGGGCCATCTGCTGGCCGATCCCGCCCGTCCCCGCGATCCCGTGCGCGCAGAACCCGGCGGCCACGAAGAAGCCGCGGACCTCGCTCTCACCAAGAATGAACTCGTTGTCCGGAGTGAACCCCTCCGGGCCATTGATCATCCGCGTCACACCCGCGTCAGCGATCGCTGGGACGCGGCGAATGGCACCCTCCATGATCGACTCAAAGCGCGGCCAATCCGGGTCAAGGAGCCGGTGGTTGAAGTCCGGGGGGACCCCATCGAGTGACCATGGCGCGGGGTTGCGCTCGTAGCCACCCATGCACAGGCCGCCGACCTCCTCGCGGAAGTAGCACAGGTTGTCCGGGTCGCGCATCGTTGGCAGGCCCGGGTGGAC
>JBDTOF010000393.1:0-1507 GCA_039933375.1 Chloroflexota bacterium | reverse complement strand
ACGACAAGCAGCTCCAGCTCGCCGACAACCTCGTCCCGGTCGTTCGCCAGGCGGCGCTCGATGCCAACCCGGTCATCGGCGACGCCCTGAACGCGGTGATGGGCGAGATGAGCCAGGCCACCTTGACCGACCTGAACAAGCAGGTCACGGTCGACGGCAAGGCTGCGGCCGAGGTCGCCAAGGCGTGGGTCGACGCACAGGGCTTCGCCTTTTCCGGAGGGTCCGGCACGGTCAAGGTCGGTTCCACGAACTTCTACGAGCAGGAGATCCTCGGGGAGATCTACGCCCAGGTACTCGAGAACGCCGGCATCACCGTCGAACGGAAGTTCCAGCTTGGCAACCGGGAGATCGTTTTCCCGGCCCTCGAGTCGGGCGAGATCGACATCCTCGCCGAATACGCAGCGACAGCCCTCGAATTCGTGAACAAGGGTGCCGGGGAGGCCTCAACCGACCCGGTGGCCACCGTGGCGAAGTTCAATGAACACCTCGCCGCGATCGGGCTCGTCGCGCTGGACTACGCGGAGGCGACCGACCAGAACGGGTTCGTCGTGACCAAGGAGACAGCCGATAAGTACGGTCTCGTCAAGATCAGCGATCTGGCCAAGCCCGCGCCCTGACCCACGCGCGTCCCGCCAACCACGGAGCCCCGACCGACGGTCGGGGCTCCCTTTCATGCCCCGCGCATGTCACAGTGGCGTCACCCTGTGCGACGATACTAGCGGCCCCCAACGCCCCACGGAGTTGCCCCATGTTCGAGCGTCTTTTCGGCAACCAGTCCCAGGATCCGGCGGTCATGGAACGGATCCCGCCGGGCCAGTACCGAACCGAGAAGTTTCCGGTCCTCCATTACGGATCTGTTCCGAGTACAGATCTGGCCAAGTGGGACTTCAAGGTCTACGGCCAGGTCGATGCCCCGTTCACGCTGACCTGGGACCAGTTCAAGACGCTGCCTCGCAAGACGGTCGAGACCGACATCCACTGCGTCACGCGATGGACGAAGCTCGACACGGTCTGGGAGGGCGTGGCGATCCAGGAGATCCTGCAACTCGCCCAGCTTCGCCCGGGTACCACGCACGTCGTCGCCCATTCAGAGCAGGGTTACACCGCCAACCTGCCGCTCTCCGTTCTCGATGACAACGACGTGCTGCTGGCCGACACGTTCGACGGCCAGCCACTCGAGAAGGAGCATGGCTGGCCGCTCCGTCTGTTCGTCCCGAAGCGCTACTTCTGGAAGAGCGCCAAGTGGATCCGCGGACTTGAGTTCCTGGACCACGACCAGCTCGGCTTCTGGGAGCGCTACGGCTACAACAACGACGCCGATCCCTGGAAGGAAGAGCGATTCTCCGAGTAACGCTGCAAGGCGGCGGCCACGGAGCTGATTAACGTTACCGCGAGGTCATTCGCGCGGGCGGGATCGCATGGTTGCGAGCCGGACTGAGCCGACGAACGCGATGGCGCCGAGGGCCATGAGGACGAGGACCGGCGCCGAGACCGGGCCAGTCATCGT
>JBDTOF010000392.1:0-32494 GCA_039933375.1 Chloroflexota bacterium | reverse complement strand
CGCGGGCGGCGGCGATCGCGCCCATGCCGCGCAGCGTGTCGTCGGGTCGATCGCCGGCCGTCCCGATGATGGCCGTGATGGGCGTGACCCTGCCTCCAGCACCCGAGGCGATTCCGTCAGCCAGATCGAGGATGGCGCCCAGTCCAGCCTCGTTGTGGGCGAAATCGATGATCGCGATCCGGTTGCCGTTTCGGAACACGTTGGTTCTGCCCGGCGACTCGTCCTGGGTCGGTCGGAAGTCGAGCAGACCCCTCCGCACTTGCTCGATCGTGGCACCCAGTGCCCGAGCGCCGGCGGCCGCGGCCAGCGCATTGGCCACGTTGTGGCGCGCCAGACCGGCCATCGTGATCGGGATCTCGTGGACCGGCACGATCGGCGTCCAGTCCTCGCCGTTCGCCTCGCCGAGCTCTCCGCGCTGGACCATATAGGCTCGCCCGCCGACCGCGAGGTGGCGACGGACCGGTGCCGACGCGTGGCCCCTGAGGGTGAAGAGGACGACTGTTCCGCGAACCAGGCGGGCGACGGCACGGACGAGCGGATCGTCAGCGTTCAGGATGACCGAGCCCGTGGGCTTCGTGATCCGACAGATCGTTGCCTTGACCTCGGCCAATTCCGGGAGGGTGTGGATGCCCTGGAGGTCGAGATGGTCGGACGTGACGTTGGTCAGGATGCTCGCTTCATTCGACTCGTAGCCGGCTCCACGGAGGACGAGGCCCCCGCGGGCCGTCTCGAGGACCGCCACGTCGATATCCGATCGACCCAGGATCTCCTGCGCGCCACCCGGGCCCGTCCAATCGCCGGGATCGATCATCCGCTCGTCGACGAGAATTCCGTCGGATGTCGTGGTTCCGACGTGCCTCCCCATCCGGAGCAGGATCCGGGTGAGCAGACGTGTGGTCGTTGACTTCCCGTTCGTGCCGGAGATCGAAACGATCGGGATCGTCCGCTCCGCGTCACGGATCCACGCTGGCGGTGTTGCGCTCGCGCGCTGGATCCTGTCGGACCAGGAGTCGAGAAGTCGTTGCTGGGACCCCGTGAGCCGCGCGCGCCGCACCGGCGTAGCAGACCGCTCAACCAGCGCCACGGAGGCTTCGGCGATCATCCGGGCGCGCTCGGCACCGCTCCACGGCCAAGTGATGATCCAGTGACCCGGGTCCGATGAACGGTGGACGCGGATTCCACCAACCCCCTCACCGTGTTCGGAACGCAGGCGGCGGGCCCAGCCGGCCATCGTCAGGACGGGCTCGGGCCAGTCTCGTCGCGGCACCGTCGCCCCAAGCTTGATCAGATCGTGCTGGCCTGGCGTACGTTGGCCATACCAGCTTCGGCGGCGCCCGAGGGACACCTCGACCTTGACCACCGGCTCGAGCCGATAGACGCTGGGCCCTTCGAGCAGGCGGATCTCGATCAGTCGCACGGTCCGAGGAGGATAGCAACGCTTTACCCCGCGGGCGCGTCGCCGGTGTGACCTCCGGGCGCTTCCGGCGCGACGGGCCCTACACTCTGTCCGTGGACACCAACATCGACCCAGCGGGCACTGTTACACCGTCCGAGTTGGAGCAGCTTGAGCAGACCGTCGCTGAAGGGCTCCCGCGGTTTCTCGACGAACTCGCCCAACTCTGCAGCATCGACTGCGGGAGCTATTCGCCGAGTGGAGTGAACCAGGTGGCGGACTGGGTTGCGGGTGCCTTCAGCACCCTCGGCGGGAGCGTGGAACGCCGCCCTGATCCATCAGGCCGGTACGGCGACACAGTCATCGGTACGTTCTCGGGAAAGGTCGGGGCAGGGCCCCGGATCCTCCTGATCGGACACATGGATACGGTCTTTCCCGATGGGACCGTCGCGCTTCGTCCCTTCCGGGTCGACGACGGGATCGCCCGGGGGCCCGGCGTGACCGACATGAAGGGCGGACTCCTGGCCGGCATCCACGCGCTGGGAGCGCTCCGGGCGCTCGGGGGCGGTCGCTGGGATGCGCTGCCCTTCGACGAGATCGTGTATGTCGCCAACCCGGACGAGGAGATCGGCTCTCCCAGCTCGACGCCGCACATCCGCGAGATTGCGGCTCGCGCCGACGCCGCGTTCGTACTCGAATGCGCCCGAGCGAACGGCGACTTCGTCTCGTCCCGGAAGGGTATCGCCGATCTCCGATTGACCATCCACGGGCGGGCCGCTCACGCTGGGGTGGAACCTGACAAAGGGCGGAACGCCATCGTCGCCGGTGCCCGGATGGTCGAACGGATTCAGTCGCTCAACGGGCGATGGGCCAGCGTTACCGCCAATGTCGGGGTGTTCCAGTCCGGAACGCGCCCCAACGTCATCCCGGATCTCGCCCACCTCGAGGTCGATGTCCGAGGGGTCACGCGCCAGGAGCTCGAGGAGGCGGTCGCCGCGATCCACCTGATCGCATCTGACCCCGGGGTACCTGACGTGACCGTCGATGTCGAGCAGATGGCAGGCTGGCTGCCGATGGAGAAGCTCGAGCGATCCGGCCGACTGGCGGATCATGCCGTCGCAACCGCGGCACGCCTCGGCTTCGCGACCATCGATGTTGGGACTGGCGGCGCTTCCGATGCCAACACCACATCCGGGATGGGCGTGCCGTCGATCGACGGTCTCGGTCCGATCGGCGGTCGCGATCACTCGCCGGACGAATACCTGGAGGTCGATTCGATCGTTCCGCGGACGACCCTCGTAGCCGGACTCCTGCTGGCGACGGGCCGCGATCCGATGGTCGCCTCGTGGCGCACTTCGCCCCGGTCAGTGGCCACCGACACCGTCTAGGAGATCGAGTTGACGCGGTCCGCTTCTGAGTCGGCGGTCTAGGCCAGTCCAGAGGCGCGGGCCAGCGCTGCGAGGGCAGCGGCACCCACGAGGCCGAGCAACAGGCCACGCCGGGCGACGACAATGAGGACGCACAGGCCGACCGCGAGCCACTCGATGCCGACATGCAACGACGGATTACGAGCCGCGCCGACGGTAACCACGGTATTGACGATTGCCAGGGCGGCTAGCACCGCGGGACCGACAAGGCGGAGGTATTCCCGGGCGACGCCGGGTAGTCGCTGAATGCCTGGAACGAGCAGAGGGACGGCTCGCCACGGATAGGTCGCCCCTGCCATCAGGATGGCGAGCCAGATCAGCTGCGTGCTCATCCGGGCACGATCTCGTCTGACTCGACGGTGGGCGTTCGTCTCGTCACGATGAGCGCCTCGGGTGGATGCTCGTGCGGTCCGCGCGGGACGGCGACTCCGAGCAGGGGACCGAGGAGCCCACCTGCCAGGATGCCGGCCGCCGGGTCCCAGGCGAGGGCCACCGCCACCGCGACCACCGCGCCCGCCAAGGCTGCGACCAGCTCCCGACGACCCGTGACGAGACCGATGGCCAGGCCTGCCATGGCCGCCGGAAAGATCACGTCCAGTCCGAACCGCGACGGGTCGGGGATCTGGCCCCCGATCAGCACCCCGGCGAGCGTGGACAGGTTCCACGGGATAAAGACGGTGATGATCGCCGCCCACCAGTAGCCGGGCATGTCGGCCCGCCCGATGCGCCGAAAGTGGGCGATCGAAAGGGCGAACGACTCGTCGGTCAGGACATGCGCCATAGCCGCCCGAACCAGCCGCGGCTGGTCCGCGAGGTAGGGGGACAATGCCGCGCTGTAGAGCAAGTGCCTGGCATTCAGGAACGCCGTCAGCAGTACGACGCCCAGCCACGAGAACCCGCCGAGGACAAACCCGACGGCGGCGAACTGTGAGGCTCCGGCAAAGACGATGATCGACATCGAGCTGGCCTCGATCGGCGAAAAGCCGGCGGCCCGGGCTGCCAGTCCATAGACCAGACCAAATCCCGCCGTCGAGGCGATGATCCCGAGCCCATCGATCCGGAGGCGTCGCCGGGACGCGCGGACGTCCATGAAGATGGATCCGCGCTCAGCCACGACCCCGGGCACCTTCCGGCTGCCTCTCACGGTGAGCTGCGGAACCCAGCGATCGGAGCGCGGGATCAGCGGAGAAACGTGCGTGCGCAGGTCCCGTCGCAAACGACGAAGACTGCGTGGAGGTCGCGAGCATAGCCGGCTGCATGGAGCAGGCCACGGCACCCCGAGGTCGGGCACTTCCAGACCCACCAGCGATCGTTCTCGTCGAGCGGCGTCGTATCAGCGGCCAGGGTGCCGCCGAGGGATTCCCGCGAAGCGGTGAGGGCGGCAATCGCGGCGGAGCGCTCAGCCTCGGACTCGCTCGTGTACGGGTAACTCTGGCCGACGTTCGAGGTCACCGGGTCCTCCGGGAGTGATCTGGATGTTGGATCGAGTATCGCATAAGGACCGACCTGCTCAGAGTTGCCGAACCGGGCGCCGGACCGCGGCCCTCAGCCCTTTTCACCAAGGACGGAAGGCATGCCCGGGCCCAGGTAGTGCTCGACGGTTCGAAGCTTCGAGAGCGGAACCAGCGCCACGAGAAGGAGCGCGCCCGTGGCCAGGAGCAGCCCATCCATGCCCATGGCGTCGGCCACGACGCCGCCCACCAGGCTGCCGGTGATCTGGCCGATCGCCAGAAAGACCGAGTACAGCCCCATGATCGCTCCACGGTCGGTCGGGAAGCGTTCGCTCACGTCGGCGAGAAGACCCACTGCCGCCGGTGTTGCCCCCGCCAGGACAAACAGGCCGGCCCCGAACCCGACCGCCGCGCCCACGACGATGAGGCCAAACACCACCGAGTCGGCCGCGTTGAATGCAGCATGGTTCACGACGAGTCCGGCGGCCACGAGGCCGAGGCCACCAGCCACCCCGAACGCAATGATGGTCGTGCGCCGAAACTGGTCGAACCGGTTGCCCCACCACAGGATGCCGGCGCCGAAGACGATCGCAATGGCGATTGCCGCGATCGTGATCTGAACGGCCGAGAACCCCTGCAGCAGCCACTGGCCGGGAAACGCCGGGTTCGACTTGGAGAACTGGAAGAGCGACTGACTGAACCACAGGCCAATGGAGGCATTGACCGCGATCCAGGTCGGAGCCAGGAGCAGGACGTGGGAGTGGCTGACCAGCGCCAGGTAGCGGCCGATGGCAGGGCCGGTCGCCGCCTCCTCGGGCCTGGGCTGATCGCGGTCGGCCACACCGAAGCGGTAGATCGCGTATGAGCCCATGTAGATGACCGCGTTCAGGAGAAACGCCGTCTGGCCGAGCGTCTGGAACAGCAGCGGAGCGACGATGAAGCCGGCGCCCAACCCGGACAGCGTGGCCCCCTCGAAGCGAGCGGATGCCCTGCCTCGGAGCGCCTCATCGCCTGCCGTAGCGAAGGCGATGAAGCCCAGGATCGGCGGAACCGAGGCAGCTGTGGAGGCCCCTTCGAGAACCCTCGTCCCGCCCAGCATGCCGATATGGCTCGTAAAGGCCGTGATGACTACGGCGACCGCGCCGAAGAGCGGGCCGAACAACATCACCCGGTGGTGCCCAAGTCGATCCGCCAGCACGCCGAAGATAGGGGAGAGGACCAGTTCCGCCAGGAAGAATGCCGCCGCGAGCATGCCGACGACCTTGCCATCGACGCCGCTGGTCCCGGCCTTCGCCAGGTCAGCGAGATAGAACGCAAGCATGGCGCCGGTCAGGCCGGTGCTGAATCGCAGCGTGAACGTCCCAAGCAATACGGCCTTCAGGGATCGATCCATGCGGGGAAGGGTATCCGCTCAGCAGGCCCGTCGCGCGACAGGGCGCTCCGCCGATTTTGGTTCCCTCCGGCCTCGATGCCCCGTATGATCGACGGCAGGACTGGTGCTCGCCAGACAGCCCGGCACCTTCGGAGGACCGCCAGTGAGCCACGTCGCGATCGTAACGGACTCGGCGTCCGATCTTGACCCTGCCCACGCTGCCTCGCTCGGGATCACCGTCGTGCCACTCGAGGTGACCTTCGGCAAAGAGAGCTTCCGGGCCGGCGTCGAGCTCAGCACGACTGAGTTCTGGGCCCGGATGACGGCGCCGGCCGCCCCATTTCCGACGACGGCTGCCTCGGCGCCCGGGGATTTCCTTGCCGCATATCAGGCCGCGTTCGATGCCGGGGCACCTTCCATCGTCTCGATTCACGTCGCGGGGACGTTGTCGGGAACGATCAAGAGCGCCGAGATCGCGAAGGGCATGTTGCCGGATCGCGAGATCCACATCGTCGACACCCTGGGCGCATCAATGTGCGAGGGGCTCCTTGCAGAACTTGCGGTCAAGATGGCCGCGGCGGGGGCGGAGGCTGCTGAGATAGCTCGGACCTGCGAAGCGCGCCGGAGCGACGTCGTGATGATGGTGGCGCTCGACACGCTCGAGTATCTGAAGCGTGGCGGACGGATCAGCGGCGCCCAGGCGGCCATCGGGACGCTCCTGTCGATGAAGCCGATCATCGAGGTCAAGGACGGCAAGGTCGAGACCATCGATAAGGTCCGGACCCGCGGCAAGGCCCGAGAGCGCCTGATCGACCTCGTCTCGATCAGGCCCATGGAACGACTTTCTGTCTTGCACACCACTGGCGCCGAAGTCGAGATCTTCCGCGACGCTCTCGTGGCGCGAGTGCCCGGCGGAATTGATCCTTCCCTCGTGACCATCGACCTCGTCGGGCCGTCCGTCGGTCCCCACCTCGGCCCTGGCTGTGTTGGTGCCGTGGCGTTGTACCGGGCCGAATAGCCCCCGTAATCCGGGTTGCGGCACGGTTACAACCGGGATTCCGGACGGTGTCGGGCCCGGGCACCTGCGGCTATACTCCGAACGCATTCCGCGCGTGAGGTGTCCCGCTGGTCGGGAGCCTGCGCACCGTGGGGTCGTCCGGGAGACGGCTCAGAATCGAGCCGGTAGGCGCCGGCCCGAACCGGAGGAACTCCGAGCACATGACCACCGAATCAGCCACCGTCGAGATCAATCCATGGACGGTGGCGAAGGAGCAATTCGACCTCGCCGCCGAGCGTCTCGGCCTCGATGACGGCATGCGGGCCGTCCTCCGCGAGCCGCGCCGGGAGTTGACCGTCAACTTCCCGGTTCACATGGATGACGGCTCGGTCCGCGTCTTCACCGGGTATCGCGTCCAGCACAACCTCGGCCGGGGACCCGCCAAAGGCGGCATCCGGTACCACCAGAACGTCTCGCGCGACGAGGTCAAGGCCCTCGCCATGTGGATGACCTGGAAGTGCGCCGTCGTCGGCATCCCATACGGCGGTGGCAAGGGCGGCGTCATCGTTGACCCCAAGAAGCTCTCGATGCGGGAGCTCGAGGCGCTCACCCGCCGCTTCTTCACCGAGATCGAAGTCCTCGTCGGGCCCGAGAAGGACATTCCCGCTCCCGACGTCAATACCAACTCGCAGATCATGGCCTGGATGATGGACACGTACTCCATGCATGCCGGCTACACCGTGCCGGGCGTGGTGACCGGCAAGCCCATCAGCCTGGGCGGCTCTGAAGGTCGCAACGAAGCGACTGCCCGCGGAACCGTTTACTGCATCGTGGAGGCTGCCCGGCACCTCGGAATGGAACTGGCGAAGTCCCGCGTCGCCGTTCAGGGCTTCGGTAATGCCGGATCGATTGCGGCCACCTTGATCTCGGCCGAGGGCGCGACGGTCGTCGCGGTCTCCGACTCGACTGGCGGGATCCACGCCCCGGCGGGTCTCGACGTCGCACGGGTGATCGCCTGGAAGAAGGAGCACGGAACCGTCCAGGGCTTCCCCGGCGCAGTCGATGTCTCCAGCACCGATGTCCTGACCGTCGATTGTGAAATCCTGATCCCGGCCGCGCTTGAGAATCAGATCACCAAGGAAGTGGCCCCCCACGTCAAGGCGCGCCTCATCGCCGAGGCCGCCAATGGGCCGACGACGCCGGAAGCCGACAAGATTCTCTGGAAGAACTCCAAGTTCATGATCCCGGACATCCTGTGCAACGCCGGCGGCGTCACGGTCTCGTACTTCGAGTGGGTCCAGGACCTCAACCGTGACCACTGGAGCGAGCAGATCGTCAACGAGAAGCTCAAGGAGATCATGGTCAAGGCGTTCGTCTCCGTGCTGGCCATTGCGCGGCGCGAGCAGTGCGACATGCGAACGGCGGCCTATCTCCTCGCCGTCCAGCGGGTGGCGGACGTGATGCAGCTCCGCGGCCTGTACCCGTGATCTGCGCCACGTACTGAGTCAGAAAGGCCCCGGTCGTTGGTCGGGGCCTACTGATTCACGGCCAGCCCTTCGATGACTGGGATGCCGGCGAAATCGAGTGCTACCATCGCCGACATGCTGGACCACGAAGAAAAGTTCCTGTTCAAGGAAGAGATCAGCCACCTGGCCAACGCGGTCGTTGAACCGGGCACGCTCGACAATGTCGAGGACCTCCTGACGGACGTCATCACGAGCCCGCGCTTCGATTCCGAGGTCTTCACCCTTGAGCGCAGCCTGCAGGTCATGCTTGGCGCTCGAGCCGGCACCACCCTCGTCGGCCTGCTCACCGTGGCGCCCGAGGTGTTCGACGAAGTGGCCGAGGTGCGCATCCCGCCCGAGGTTCACGAACGCCTCGTGGCCTGGCGGGCCCGATTCGGTCTGGCCATCGACAACGCTCTGAACTTCCTCAACAACCCGGATGGCATCCAGGGCCACAATTTCGCGACCCAGATTGCGCATGTCGAGGAGCGCCGCGTCCTGCAGGGCCGTCTGACGCTCGTTCGCTACAACAACGAGCCGCAGTTCTTCGTCGCGGACGCCGTGGTATTCCTCAGCCTGGTTGCTGACGTGATGGATCGCCTCGGGCCCTACCTGGAGTCAGAAGCCGTCGACGCAGACACGCTGTCCCGGCTTCGAGATGGGGTGCAGCTGATCGAGCGCAAGACCGCTGCTCGTTCCTGACGATCGGTGGCACCGGCTCGTCAGGCCCGCCGGCTGAGCGCCTGACCCATGCGACAGCTGTACCTCGCCGCGACCGGGCAGAACCGCGGTAAGACCACGACCTCGCTCGGCCTCCTCGACGGGTTCATTTCGCGCGGGCTGCGTGCGGGATTCATGAAGCCGGTCGGCCAGCGGACCGTCATCGACCACGGTGAGCCCGCGGACGAAGACGCGGTCCTGATGCACGAGACGTTCGGGCTGCCCGAGCCTTACCGCGTGATGAGTCCGATCCATATCCCACGCGGGTTCACCAAGGCCTACATCGCGGGCCAGGTCGTCGACGATCTCGGCGGAAGGATCGTCGATGCCCGTCAGAGCTACCGGGATCACGACATCCTGCTGATCGAAGGGACCGGACACGCTGGCGTTGGCGCGGTCATCGGTTTGTCCAATGCGGCGGTCGCGGCGATGCTCGGGGCGCCGACGGTGATCGTCAGCGAGGGCGGAGTTGGCCGCCCGATCGACGAGATCGTGCTGAACGCGGCGCTCTTCCGGGCCCACGGCGTCGAGGTGGCCGGGGCGATCGTCAACAAGGTCGACATCGATGCCCAGCCGGGCATCGCCAAGGTCATTGCTCGCGGTCTCGAGCCATACCGGATCCCGCTCCTTGGCGTCCTGCCCGTCCGCCCGATCCTGTCCAACCCGACCCTCGAGATGGTTCTCGAGGGTGTTCGCGGCGAGTTGCTCCACGAGGGACCGGATCTCGAGCGCGTCATCGACGGCGTGGCGGTCGGGGCGATGGAGCCCCGGCACATGCTGGAGCGAGTCGGGCCGGGGACGCTGGTCATCGTGCCGGGCGACCGCGAGGACGTGATCCTGACCCTGACGACAGCCCATCAGCTGGGCCTGTCCGGCGAATCGGACCCGGAAGACCGGGATCCACGATCCGCAGCCGCCCTCATCGATGTCATTGATTCCCACGAGGGGGCGGCCATCGGGCTGGTCCTGACTGGCGGCTATCGCCCGCGACCCGCCGTCATCGACGCGATCCGGCGCGCCGATCTCTTCGCCACGCTCGTGGCCGAGGACACCTACGCGGTCACATCCGAGATCCACGACCTGCTGGTCAAGACGCACCCAGCGGACCTGGTCAAGATCGAGTTGATCAAGGAGCTCGTCGCCGGGTACCTGGACGTGGAACGGATCCTCGAGGTCGCAACCGAACCGTAGTTCCAGGCACCTGCGACAACGCGCGGACTCATGCCGGGTGTCCTGTCAGCCGATCGGCTCGTTGTCGATGAGGCGAGTCGAGCCGATCTGGACCGCGAGCGACAGGACGGCCGGCCCCGTGACCAACGAGAGCTCGCGAAGCGTGTCTGGGTCGGCGCACGAAACGTAGTCAACGGCCGCGAGGGGCTCCGCTGCCAACTCGGCCCGCATGGCCTCTCGGAGTGCGTCGCCCCCACGCTCGCCGCCGGCCCAGGCGTCCTTGGCCCGAGTCAGGGCGCGATGGAGGACCGACGCGGCGACGCGCTCACCTGGATCGAGGTGGACGTTGCGGGACGACATGGCGAGCCCGTCCGGCTCCCGGACGGTGGGGCAGGCGATCACCTCGGTCGGGAGGGCCAGATCGATGGCCATGCGCCGGATCACCGCGACCTGTTGGGCGTCCTTCTGCCCGAAGTACGCTCGCTCGGCTCGGACGAGCCCGAACAACACCGCCACGACCGTGGCCACGCCCTCGAAATGGCCTGGTCTGGCCGCACCCTCAAGTGGACGAGCGATCTCGCCGACCGACACGACCGTGTCGAATCCCGGCGCATAGATCTCGTCCACGGTCGGGGCAAAGACGAGGTCGACACCCTCGGCCTCGCAGATGGCCACGTCCCGCCGCTCATTGCGAGGGTACTGCTCGAGGTCGCCGGGATCCCCGAACTGACGAGGGTTGACGAAGATCGAGACGACCGTCGTGGCGTTCTCGGACCGCCCCCGGGCGATCAGTGTGCGATGCCCCTCGTGCAACCAGCCCATCGTCGGGACCAGTCCGATCGGGCGGGGGCACTCGGCGAGCGCGGCCCTGAGGGCCGCGCGAGTCCGAACGACTCGCGTCAACGCCGGCTCAGAGGTCGCGGTCGAGCGGGATCCCCGCGAGGAGGGCGCCCGAGTTGGCGCCGGCCTGGTCGTCGACGGTGCGGCCGAGCGCCTCGTCGAGTGTCGCATCGTCCATCCTGACCGTCTCGGCCGGGCCAGGGAAGGTACCGCCGACAACATCGGATGCCCAGGCCACGGCAGCAGCCCGGATCGTCCCCGCGAGGTCTGCGTATGGCCTGGCGTGTCGTGGCGTGAATGACCCCAGGCCAAGGAGATCGGTGATGACCTGGACCTGGCCGCTGCAGCCCGGCCCAGCACCGATTCCGATCGTCGGGATGCGCAGGCGCGAAGTGATGATCGACGCGAGCTGCTCTGGAACGAGCTCGAGAACGATCGAGAAGGCGCCTGCCTCCTGGATGGCGTTTGCATCGGACAGGAGGGCGCGGGCAGTTTCGCGACTCTTGCCCTGGACGCGCACCTTGCCACCGAGTCCATGTTGCGACTGGGGTGTCCAGCCGATGTGCCCCATAACGGGGATACCGGCGCGGACCAGCGCCTCGACCGTCCGAGCGCTGCGCACCCCACCCTCGACCTTGACGGCCGTGGCGCCGCTCTCGCGTAGGAAGCGGCCGGCATTCTCCATGGCCTCGTCGACGGATGCATACGACAGGAACGGCATGTCCCCGATGACAAGGGCGCGCTTCGTTCCGCGCACGACGGCCGCGGTGTGATGAAGCATCTCCGTCATCGTCACCCGGACGGTGGAGTCGTACCCGAGCAGAACCTGGCCCAGCGAGTCGCCGACCAGCAGCAGTGGAATCCCGGCCTCGTCGAGGATCTGGGCGGTCGGGTAGTCGTAGGCCGTCAGCATCGGGAGCCGCTCGCCATCGGCGTGCATCCGCAGGATGTCGGTGACGGTCAGGCGGCGAATGGTCTCGTTCGATGCACTCATCGTGGTTGCTCCTGCATGGCTGCAGTCTGCCCGGCTGGCTCCCGGGCGTCCAATGCCGCCACGATCCGATCGAGGATCCGATCGGCGACGACACGCTTGGGGAGCAGTGGCAGGGCGGATTCGGTCCCGTCTGCGCCGAGGAGCACGACACGGTTCGTGTCGGTCCCGAACCCGGAACCGGTCTCGCTGACGTCGTTGGCTACCAGGAGGTCGATGTGCTTGCGCCGAAGCTTGTCGCCGGCGCGTGCCAGCGACCCGGTTTCGGCCGCGAAGCCGACGAGGAACGGACGAGGCAGGACCGGCTGGTGAGTCGTTGCTCCGCTGCCGTCGAGCCCGTGCACGGTCCTCGCGACTTCGGCGAGCAGATCCGGTGTTGGTTCCAGGTGCAACGTGAGTCCGTCCCCGCGGGCGAGCTTCGTTGATGACGGGCTGGCGGGCACGAAATCCGCGACTGCCGCCGCCATGACGAGCGCATCAAATCGGGCCGTTGAGGGTGGCATCGACCCTCCGAACAACACACCCTGGATCGCGCTCCGCAGGTCTGCCGCCGTCTCGACCCGCACAACCTGCGCTCGATCCTCCGGGAGGGGCACGCTCACGGCGGCGGCGATGAGGGTCACAGCGGCCCCGCGGTCCAGGGCTGCCTCGGCGATCGCAACGCCCATCTTGCCGCTGGAATGATTGCCAATGAAGCGAACCGGGTCGATCGGCTCGCGGGTGCCGCCCGCGGTCACGACGAGGTGCCGGCCGGTCAGATCCGCTTCGCGCACGGATTCCACGGCGAGCGGCGGCCGCTCTACCGCGCCGGGCTGGCGGATCGGGCGGTCCTCGACAGCCCGGACCACGGCATCGACGATCGAGTCCAGCTCAGCCAGGCGTCCGATGCCAGAAGCTCCCGAGGCCAGCGGCCCGATCTCCGGTCCCACCACGGAATAGCCGAAGTCGTCGTGCAGGCGGCGGACGTTCGCCCTGGTCGCGGGATGCGCCCACATGTCACCGTCCATCGCCGGTGCCACGATGACGGGCGCCGAACTGGCCAGGCAGGCGGCCGTCACCACGTCTCCCGCAAGCCCGTTGGCCATGGCTCCGAGCCAATGGGCGGTGGCCGGCGCAACAACGAGGGCGTCGGCGCTGTCGGCGATGACGATGTGGCCGATTCGGCCGTCGGGCAGCAATTCCATCAGGTCGCTCTCGACCGGATGGCGGGACAGGGCGGCAAAGCTCAGGGGACCGACGAACCGGGTCGCCGACGGCGATAACAGGACGACGACGTCGGCACCCTCCGCGGCCAGGAGACGCAGTAACTCGACGGCCTTGTAGGCCGCAATGGAGCCGGTGACGCCGAGTGCGATCAGGCGCCCGGCGAGGCGGGGAGCGCGCGTCTCCGGCATCGACGTCAGCCGGGACCGCCGGCGAACTGGTGCCGTCGAGCCGGATCCTCGGTGCCCTGGACAAATGGATGGCCGCCGGCAACTTCCGCATGGAGCAGCGCCAGACCCTTCAGCGTCAGCGCTGGGTCGATCACGTCATACCCGGTCACGCCGTCAGCCCATCTCGCAGCGCTCAGGCCCCCGGTCATGACGACCCGAACCGCGCTGGCATCGACCGATTCCGCTCCGGCCAGTTCCGTCCGGACTCGATCGATCAGACCCGAGGCCAGCGCCTGATAGCCGATCACGGTGCCTGCCTGGATCGCCGAAATCGTGTCACGGCCAATGACTCGATCAGGCACCCGCAGCTCGACGCGCGGCAGGCGCGCGGTCCGGGCGGCCAGAGCCTCGAGCCCCAGGTCCAGGCCGGGTGCAATGGCGCCACCCAGGAAGGCGCCGTCCGATCCGACTGCGTCGACCGTGGTGGCAGTTCCGAAATCGGCCACGACGACCGGGGCGCCATACAACCGTGCGGCCGCCAGCGCGTTGACCAGTCGATCGGGTCCGACGTCGTCGGGCTGATCGACCTCGATCGGAATCGGGATCGTTCGTGCGTCTGCGACGAGAAGCGGGACGCCGCGACGTCGCGAGATCGAGTCGATGGCACTCGTCAGTGCCGGGACCACCGACACCACGGCAATCGCGGAGACGTCGGAGAGAGCCAGCCCATCCAGGCTCAATCGTTCCTCGATGAGCCGTTCGATCTCGTCGGTCGTGGCTCGCGCAGCGGTCACCGCACGACGGCTGCCGGTCAGGGCGCCGGCGCGGAACCAGCCGAGGGTGATATTCGTGTTGCCGATGTCAAGAGCGAGCAGCATGGCCCGATCATACGCGCGCCCGTCCTTCGCCCTCATCGCCACCTGGGCGTGGTCGCCACGCGTCGACCGAATTCGGAGTGGTCCCGGCCGATCGGGTGCGGTACCATCGACACCGTTCCGTCCGCCCCGTGCCCATCGGAGGAGCAGTCTCGTGAGCATCGAGCCACCGGCGAAGTTCTTCGTCAACGATGGCGTCGTCTCGAGCCGCGAGGACATGCTGAACCTCCTCCGCCCTCTGCTCAAGCAGACCGTCACCTACCGGTATCTGCGGGGTCGTGAGCTCGTTTCGCATGGGACTGGCTGGGTCGAGCGGATCGTGGTCGATGAGCCCGAGGTATCGACCTTCTTCACCCCGATCGCCGTGACCCTGAACGTCGACTCCTTCGAGCATCTGGAGTTCGAGACCCGCCCGGACCAGTTGCTCGTCTACACCCTCGTCCAGGGTGACGAGAAGGTGATCGTCGAATATGCGCCGACTGGCGAAGTCGCCGAGCGATCGGGGTTCGAGCCGCGGCAGCTGGCGTTCGACACCACCGGTTACGTTCAGATGGAGCTCCTGGGGCTCGAATCTTCCGAGGACTGACGACGGACGTCCGCACAGCGCCCGGGAGCCCTGCGGATTCGCTGTTTGACGGCGGGTCGTGCGCGCTACCATCGCTCCATTGCTCCCGACGCGGGCGTCGCGTGTCTTGCAGCTACCGATCGCGCCGATCGCGGCGTAGGTCAACGGGCCTTGAGGGAAGGCCGCGGCTGCTCGCCTGACGCCCCCGAGAGGTGCGGCCTCGGCCGAGAGGTCGAGGGGCGTCGACCGAGCCTCCATGGCTGGTCCGCCGGAAGGGAAGGGAGGGTCCTCAGCACGTGGACGCAATTGCGCGGTACTTCAAATTCTCGGAACGGAGTACCAGCCTCGCGACGGAGACTCGAGCTGGCCTGACGACCTTCATGGTCATGGTCTACATCGTGTTCCTGAACGCGGGCATCCTCGGCGACGGGTTTGGTCTCGCGGCTGACGACCCAGGCCGGATCGCGCTCTCCGCGGGCACCGCCCTGGTCGCCGGCGTCATGACGATCGCCATGGGCCTGATTGGCAACTATCCGTTCGCCTTGGCCGCAGGCCTCGGTATCAACGCCATCGTCGCCTTCTCGCTGACCGCTCGCGGACTCTCGCCTGCCGGAGCGATGGGCGTCATCGTCCTCGAAGGCCTCGTCGTCGTGATCCTGGTGGCGGTCGGCTTCCGGGAAGCGGTGATGAATGCCGTCCCCCTGTCCCTGAAGCGGGCGATCGGAGCCGGCATTGGCTTGTTCATCCTGTTCATCGGCTTCGCCAACGGCGGGCTGATCCAGTCCGGCTGCTCGCCGTTCGTGCCACTCCCGGTGTGCGCCGGAACGCTGGTCGCCCCGTCCTTCCCGACGACGACCGCCCAGTTCGTCTTCCTGTTTGGCCTGGCGCTCACGATCATCCTCTGGGTGATGAAGATCCGGGCAGCCCTGGTGATCTCAATCATCGCGACGACGATCGTCGCCCTCGTGGCCGGGGTCACGTCGGTTCCACCGAACCTCACGTGGTCGCCGAACTTCTCGACGCTCGGCTCGTTCGACCTCGGGAACGCCTTCACCGTCCTCGGACCCCTCACGGCGATCCTGATCATCTTCGCGATCATGCTGACCGACTTCTTCGACACCATGGGCACCGTTACCGGGGTCGCCGCGGAGGCGGGCCTCGCGGAGGCGGACGGATCAGTGCCCGGCGTAGGACGGGTCCTGATGGTGGACAGCGTCGCAGCGGTCATCGGCGGCCTGGCCGGCGTCTCGTCGAACACCACGTACATCGAGAGCGCAGCCGGCGTGGCCGATGGCGCCCGCACGGGTTTCGCATCGGTGGTCACCGGCATCCTGTTCCTGCTTGCGATCGCCCTTGCGCCACTCGCGGGGATCATCCCGAGCCAGGCCACCGCGCCGGCCCTGGTCCTGGTGGGCTACCTGATGTTCACGCAGGTCAAGGACATCGACGTCGCCGATCTCGACGAGGGCCTCCCGGCCCTCCTGACCATGGTCCTGATGCCGCTGACCTACGACATCACGGTCGGAATCGGAGCCGGCTTCATCAGCTGGGTCCTGATCAAGGTCGCTCGCGGCAAGATGGCCGAAGTTCACCCGCTGATGTGGCTGGTGGCGGGCGGCTTCCTCGTGTTCTTCCTCCAGGGCTGGATCCCGCAGTTCCTGCCGGAGTAGTCGGCAACGCGGATCGAGGCGGCCGGTGCCCATCGGGTGCCGGCCGTTTTCGATTCCGCGCCCAGCCCGGGAGTCCCATCGGGCTCCGAGCGGGTACCATCGGGCCGATGTTCGAACGGACGGTGCTGCCCGATGGGCCACGGGTCATCAGCGCGGCCCTGCCCGGGTCGCGCTCGATCTCGGTGGCGGCCTACGTCCTTGCCGGCTCCCGGATTGAATCGAACGGCCAGGTCGGCGGCGCCCATTTCCTCGAACACCTGACCTTCAAGGGCACGGCCGCCTATCCGTCGACTCGCGCCCTGAGCGAAGCGATCGAGGGCGTGGGCGGTTCCTTCAACGCCGCGACCGATCGCGAGTCGACGGTCTACTGGACCCGGGTCCCACGGCGGGAGGCCGAGCGGGCCGTGAACGTCCTCGGCGAGCTGATCCGGCGACCCGCCCTTTCCGACGGTGATATCGACCGGGAGCGGGACGTGATCGTGGAGGAGATCCGGGGCTATCTCGATGAGCCCGCGGAGTACTGTCAGATCCTGTTCCAGCGCGCCATGTATGGCGACGGGCCACTCGGCCGCGAGATCTGTGGCGAGGAAGAGGACATTCGAACCCTGGCCCCGGACAGGATTCGCGAGTTCTGGGCTGCCGGCTACCAGCCGGGCAACACCGTCGTCGCGGTGGCCGGCGACATCACTCATCGGGACGCCGTAGCGCTCGTGGATGCCGCCTTCGGTCGAGGGGCCGCATCGGCGGGGCTCGGCGCCGTCGCTCCCGCGCCGTCGTTGCCGGCCGGCGAACGGGTCCTCGTCGGGCGTCGCGACACGACCCAGGCGCAGCTCACCGTCGGAGTCCCTGGCCTGCCGCGGGATCACCCCGATGCGTGGACGCTGTCGGTCCTCAATGCGGTACTCGGCGATGGCATGAGCAGCCGCCTCTATCTGTCACTTGTCGATCGAGACGCCCTGGCCTACGACGTGAGCTCCGGCCTGGTGGAGTACGCGGATGCGGGCGCCCTCGAGGTGAGTGCGGGCGTGGATCCTGCCCGCCTGCCGACGGCCCTCGAGGCGATCCTGGTCGAGCTCGGCCGGCTCCGCGACACGCCCGTCCCCGAAAACGAACTGGCCAAGACCAAGGCATATCTTGCCGGGGGCCTGGAGCTCCGGATGGACGAAACGCGTCACCTCACGTCCTGGGTCGGCGGTCAGGAGGCCCTCCACGCCCGTGTACTCACGCTCGACGAGGCGCTCGCTGCCATCGACGGGGTGACGGCCGACGATATCCACCGGCTGGCGGCCAGCCTCTTCGTCGACGACCACCTCAGGCTTGCCGTCGTCGCGCCTGCCCGCCACCTGCGCGGGCTCGATAAACGCCTCCGGCTGCCAGCATGAGTCGTTCAGTCGCCCCCTCGGACCTCGACATCGAGCTCAGGCTCGCTGCGATTCACGTCCGACTCGGGTCGCTCCTGCTGGCGAGAGCGGAGCTCGAGTCCCTCGCCTCCCGGGACGCCCTGCCGGCAGACGGTCTGGCCGATCTGGCCGACCTGCGATGGCGCTCGGGTGACATCGAGCGGGCTGGCGAGGCTGCGGCCGCCCATCTCGCCGCCGGGGGCAACCACCCGATCGCCCGCATCGTCCTCGCGGAGTCGGATGCCGCTGCCGGGCGGACGGTCGAGGCTGGCAATCACGTTCAGACGCTCCGGGATCTCCCGGCCGCCGAGCTGGAGGCCCTGTTCGCCGGCATGCCCCAGCGCGCCCCGTGGCAAATGCCGTCCCCCGGCGCCCAGCCCGAAGGCGACGAGACGATCGCGGTCGAGTCCGCCGACCAGGCCCCGACCCGGGCGCCACGTGGGTCGACCCGGCCGAGTCGTCCGGACGCGAGTGCAACGCCCGAGCCTGAGGCCCTGCCGCCGGTCGCGGAGGATCTCCTCGCCCGGGCCGTCGATGACCTGGCCAGTGGAGATCCGGCCCGTCGATCGAGGGGCCTGGATCGCCTGACGCTCGCGCTCCGCCTCGACCCCCGGCGCGCCCCCGAGGTCGTGGATCTCCTCCAGCGGCGCCGTGAGCCCGGCGCGCACCTGATCCGGGGCGATTCGCTCCGGATCATGGGACGGGCGCTCGACGCAGAGGCGGCATACCTCGCCGCCTCGGCCGCGCTCCAGACAGGCGACGCCGAGGGGACTTGACCGGTCGGCGGGGTGCGTCGCCCTCGGTCCTCCTCGGGCCAAGGCAGCCCGCCCTGCTATCGTTCCGCTCGCCAAGATCGTCGAAAGGATGACTCGCCCCGTGATTGAACGAACCCTCGTGCTCATCAAGCCAGACGGCGTCCAGCGCCTGCTGGCCGGCCGGATCCTCGCGCGCTACGAAGAGCGTGGCCTGCGCCTGGTTGGCCTGAAGCTGATGAGCGTGAGCCGCGAACTTGCCGAGCGTCACTACGCGGCCCACAGCGCCAAACCCTTCTTCCGCGGTCTGGTGGACTTCATCACGAGCGCGCCGCTGGTCGCCGCGGTCCTCGAAGGCCCGAATGCCATCGCCGTCGTCCGCGCGATGAACGGCGCGACTCGTCCCAACGAGGCGGCACCGGGCACCATCCGCGGTGATTTCGCGCTCGAGACAGCCCAGAACCTGGTTCATGCCTCGGATAGCACCGAGAGCGCCGCAGGCGAAGTCGCGATGTGGTTTGGCGCCGATGAACTGCTCGACTACGGGCGCGACATCGACCGCTGGGTACTTGCCCCAGCCGACTGACGCTGCGAGGGCCGAGGGCCGAGGGCCGCGGGCCGGCCGGAGGGCCGGCCCCGTCCAGCCCCTGGCGCCGACCGAGCCGCCCGCGCTGTTCCCTTAGCCCATCCCACCGATCGCGACCGAAAGGCCGACGGCGGCCACGAGGACCGCGGCTCCAGCGGCGAGTGGCAATCGGTTTGCCCACAGCGTGACCGGGACGGCGCGCCACAGCGAGCGGTCGCCTTCCCAGCCGCCGGTCGTGGCCCAGCCGAACGCCAACTGGACCCCAGGGGCCGATCGAACGTGGTCGCTCATGGCGCCCAGTCCATCGATGATGAGACGGCCGAGGAAGATCAACGGGGCAAACGCCGCGATGAGGACGACGACGGCCACCGGCCCCGGCAGGGCAAGCCCGATGAGGGTCGAACGCGCCTCAAATCCGGCGAAGGTCGGCAGCCCGACGGCACCGACGATCACGAGCGTGAATGCCAGACCAAGAATTGGCGCCCGGCGCATCCAGCCGCGGAGCTCGGCCCGGTGGGCCACACCGAACGTGGCGCGGGTGACCAGGGCCCAGGCCGCCAGACCGGACTTCACCGCGACGGCCGCAACGATCCAGTCGCGTCCGGCCGGCGTGACCGTGGAGCCGCTGGCCGCAAAGGCGAGTAGCGCAACGCCGGCGTCCTGGACGATGGCATACGCGAGGATGTGATCGAGGTCATCGTGGAGGATCGCGGCGACCCCGCCGAGGACGATGCTCGTCGCCGCCAGGAGGGCGATGACCGAACGCTCTGTTCCGAGCGGTGCTCCCAGCGGGGCGATCGTCACGTCGACCCAGCCAAGCGCCACGATGACGAAGGCGGCGGCGCCCCAGCCAAGCATCGGCGGGACTGCCGATGCCGGCATGGCCTCCACATACCGTGCCGCCCAGATGTGGAGCGGTATCGCCCCGAGCCGGATCGTGACCGCGATCGCCATCCCGAGGAGCGCCAGACCCATCGCCCGCTCCAGGCCAGGGTCGAGCTGATCAAGCGGTCCGGTCGCGCCCAGCGGTCCAACGGGCGATGCCCCCCAGGTGACCACCAGCAGGCCGATGAGCCCGGCGGCGAGGACCGGCCGCAGCGTTCGCAGACCGAGGCGTGGGGCGGCCTCGCGGACCTCGATTCGACCGACCAGCGGTACGACGGCGGTGAGCAAACCACCTGCGGTCATCAGGGCTATTCCGATTCCGGGATCGGGAACGCCGAGGCCGATCGCACCGAAGGCGAGCCCCACGAGCGCGGGACCGAGGACCGTGGGCCCGTCGTCCAGGAGTAGATCGATGACACCGAACAGCAGTGTGGAGGCAGCCCAGGCGACGGCGAGCCCGCGGAGACCATCGGACCCCCCGATCAGCGAGCCGGCCAGCGGGACGACATCGGCGGCATTGATGGAGATGGCGGCCACGAGGGTAGCCACGGCCGTTGCCAACCCGACCCCAAAGGCGAGGCTTCCTCGACGAACGAGCAGGGTCGTTGCGATGCCGCCCGGCAGGGCCAGTGCGGCCAGCAGCAGGACGCTCATGCGCCGCCTCGACGGCGAGTGGCCGGCGGGCGAGGTCCAGCTGTGCCTGTCTTGGAGACGGATGCCGACTCCGGCCGATCCTCGATCCCGATGAGGACCGCGCCGGCCACGGCTGTCGCGACGAAGAGGGCGACTCCGGCGATCTGCTCGAGGTCACCGGGCGCGCCAGCGATGCCAGACCGGAAGATGAGCGCACCCTGGACCAGGATCAGCGACCCTGCGGCCGTCCGGAGCGCGTCCTGCCCCGCCAGGGCGGGTACAAGACCGACCACGATCGACGCCAACCCCGCGGCGGTCGTCACGCTGGCCGGTCCAAACATGGCCAGGAGGTCCGCCGCGGACGCAGTCGGGCCGGTCGGCTCGAGGTTTGCGAGATGGGCAGACAGGACGACCGCGACCAGCCATGCGGCCAGCGCCATCAGAGCCTCGGCAGGCCAGCCGAGGCGCGACCCCCCGCGGACCACCGACTCGCGCTGATCGACGGATGTCGGACTCGCGGCTGTCAGCGCGGACCGCAGCAGGTACGCGGCCAGGGCTGCCCCAACGACGCGCATCGCGAGAGTCGCCGGCTGGGGGAGCGGATGGTCGATGAAGGGCGCCGCGGCAACGGCAATGACCAGCCCGAGGAGCGCGGTGCGCCCATTGCGTGATGACACGGCCAGGACCGCGCCCGCCGTCACGACGACGGCGACAACGGCGACCAGCGGGTTCACGCCCGGATACCTATGGAGCCGGCGAGGCCAACTCCGGGTGCGCCGGCACCGGAAGGACCCCCAGCCGGTCGAACGGCCAGTAGCGCAGCCAGGCGCGACCGATCACATTCGACGTCTCGATCGGTCCGAAGTTTCTCGAGTCGGCCGAGTCTTCTCGATGGTCGCCCATCACGAAGATCTCGCCCAGTGGCACGACCCAGCGTGCGGCTCCGCCAGGGGTCGGATAACTCTGCTGCTGGGTGCCGTCGGCTGCCGTGAAGATGTACGGCTCGTCGAGCGCAACGCCGTTGACGTGGACCACCCCCTCGCCCAGCTCGACCGTGTCACCAGCGAGGCCAATGACTCGCTTGATGTACGGAACGTCGGAACCGCCGCTCCAACTCTCGGGCGGGCGAAAGACAATGATGTCGCCGTAGGAATACGTATCCCAGTGCGGCGAGAGCTTGTCAACGAGCACGTACTGTTCGGGCAGCAGCGTGTTCTCCATCGAGCCCTGCTGCACCTTGTACGGTTGCGCGACGAATGCCTGGATCCCGAAGAAGATAACGACAGTCAGGACGAGGGTCTCGAGAACCTCGACAAGGCAGCCAAAGGCGGGACGTTGACTCACAGGACCGGGAGTATAGGGGCTGGGCCCTCGCGCCGCCCTCGCACGGGCACACTCAGACTGAGCATCGAATGCGGCGCCTGATCTCGATCTTCAGTGCCTCGGTGGCGCTGGCGGCGCTGGGCTTCGTCTTGATCAACGCGACGACGGTCGATCGACGTCCACCAGTCGTGAAGGCCATCACGCTGAGTGCCACGGCCGGCGATCCACAACTGGCCCAGACACTCACGGCGATCGATGTTGAGTTCAGCGAGCCAGTGCGGCCCGAGACCGCGGAACCCCGATTCCACATCAACCCGCTGGTCGATGGAACGTTTGCCTGGAATGGCTCGACGGCGATCTTCACGCCATCCCGGAAGCTGCCCTCAAACACGTCCTTCACGATCGTCATCGACCCCGGAACTCAGGATCTCGAGGGCAACGTCGATGTGGCTGGTTTCGAGGCGTGGTCATTCGCGACGGTTGGACCTCCAGTCGTGCTGCGCGCGGCTCCGGCGGATGGCGCGACGGGCGTGCCCCTGGATAGCACCGTCGAGCTCGTCTTCGACCGGCTCATGGACACAGCTTCGGTGGAAGCGGCGATCACCCTGGATCCGGCCGGTCCCGTCTCTGCGACATGGCGCGGGTCCGTGGTCACGCTGCAGTTCGATGGCGGACTCCGACTGGGTCTGACCTATCACCTCACCGTTGGCGTGTCGGCGGCGGACACCGGTGGCAGCCGCCTCGGTACGCCGTTCGCGGTCGTCTTCACAACGGTCGGCACCGATCTAGGTATCGCGCAGGTGGTCCCCGCAGACGGGATCGCTGGAATCGGGGTCCAAACGTCCATCGCGGTCCGGTTTGACGGTCCGATCGATCCGGACTCGGTCCCGGGGGCGCTCCATGTCACTCCAGACGTGGCAGGCGGGATCCGAGTCGTCGCTCTGCCCGCCGATCAGAGCAGTGCGACCGAGAGCGCCGCGGTGGTTCCGCCGAATGCACTCGTCTTCACTCCGGCAGGCCCATTGGCGCCCCACACCACGTACACGATCTCCCTCGACCCGGTCGTCGCACGCCTCGGCGACCCGGGAGCAGTCAACGGCGCCCGGACCTGGAGCTTCACCACTGGTGCGCCGCCGACCTCCGGGCAGAACCAGATCGGCTTCCTCAGCGATCGCGGTGGCGTACGGAACGTCTGGGTCATGAATCCCGATGGCACGAACCAGCGGGCGGCGACGACCGAGCTCGAGCATGTCAGCAGCTTCGATACTACGACCGACGGGGGGCGGCTCCTATACGTATCGGGCGGATCCGTCTGGGTCATGGCGATCGACGGATCCGGTCTCGAGCGCCTGACGAAGGACGACGGGAGACGCGAGTCCGCCCCCGCGTTCGCCTCGGGCGGAACCCGGGCACTGGTGGCCCGGACGGATATTGCCGGCCTGGACCTGGGGTACTGGCTCGTCCCGCTTCCTGGAACCTCGGGACCCGAGCGACAGGTCGTCGACCACGGGGCCCCGACGGCCCCGTCGACGGTGATGGACCCAACGGGCCTGGGAGAGGTCTCGGGAGATCCCGCGTGGATGGCCCGGGTCGCGTTCGATCCTGCCGGACGGATGGCCCTCATGGGCACGGCCACGGATGAGGTCTGGCTCCTAGACCTCGCCGATCCGACCCTCCTCGGGGACGTGCCGGCTGCGCCAGTTCGACTGGGTCTGACCGCCCGTACGCGCCCTTCGTGGGTGCCGGGACGAGGCGCCTTCGTCGTGTCGGCGTCGACCGGGTCCACGTCGACGGCACTGTATGTCGTGAGTCCGAGCGGATCCTTCGTGGCATTGCCCGGCACGGACGGTGCGGTTGGGTCCGTCTCGGTCGGGCCCGACGGCTCGATTGCCGTCGTCGTCCGATTGGCTGACGGCGGGACGGCTCTCCGGATCCTGGCGCTCGATGGGCGAAGCGTCGACCTCGACGCGAGTCGCGGGGCGGATGATCGATCGCCGTCGTTTGCCCCGGACGGCCGCTCGGTCCTGGTTGGTCGCTCGCCATCATCGTTGGCGGCCGTGTCGCTGGGCATCTGGCGGATCGACCTCGGCTCCGGCATGGCCCGTCAGATCACCCCGTTCGGGACGTACGGCCGCTGGATTCCGTGAGGCCTCGGCCGGCCCAGGACGGAAAGGGGTTCACGCGTTTGACCCGCTCGAACGGCGGTTGATACACTCGCGGCCACCCTCAAACGGCCCGTCCGTGGTGCGCCCTGAGTTCCCGCACGCGGTCCGAGTCCATGTCCGCTCTTTCGGGCCTGCGCCCAGCAGGCAGCGCGCGTCCATCGGCGGGCCCGCGTTTACGTTTGCACGATGGAGGATCCGCTTACCCCGATGGACGCAAGTACCCTGCAACTGATCATCCTGCCCGCCGGGCTGATCGCTGTTCTGTTCGCCATGTGGCTTGCCCGGGACGTCCTCGCGAGAGACACGGGGACGGCTGAGATGGAAGCCGTTGCTGCGATGATCTTCGAGGGCGCAGTCGCCTTCATCCGGCGCCAATACACGACGATCGCCGCGCTCGCCCTGCTCGGAGCGGTCGGAATCGGCGCCGTGATCAGCGTCTTCGAGACCAAGGACGTCGCCGATACCAGCATCTTCGGTCTCGATCTCGGCTGGCGGACCGGACTTGCCTTCCTCGTCGGAGCCGCCTGTTCGATGGCCTCGGGGATCATCGGCATGTACATCAGCGTCAAGGCCAACGTGCGCACGGCAGCAGCGGCTCGCCGCAGCCTCGTGGAGGCGGTCCAGGTTGCGATGCGCGGCGGAGCGGTCTCGGGCTTCCTCGTCGTGGCCCTGTCGCTGCTCGGCGTGTACGGCATCTTCAGTCTTTTCGGTGGGCTCGGCGGGGGTCAGGCCACCAAGGACGCACCCTTCCTGATCGTTGGCTTTGGCTTCGGCGCCTCCTTCGTGGCGCTCTTCGCCCAGCTCGGAGGCGGCATCTATACCAAGGCGGCCGACGTCGGATCAGACCTCGTCGGCAAGGTCGAGGCCGGCATCCCGGAGGACGATCCACGGAACGCCGGCGTGATCGCCGACCTGGTCGGTGACAACGTCGGCGACTGTGCCGGGCGTGGCGCCGACCTGTTCGAATCCACGGCCGCCGAGAACATCGGCGCGATGATCCTGGGGGTCGCGGTCTACGGCATCGCCCTGACGGCCGGCTGGCCGAGCCCCGAGGCGTGGATCTTCTTCCCGCTCGTCGTCCGTGCCTTCGGACTCCTGTCCACGATCGTCGCCATCTTCTTCGTCCGCGGTCGCGAGGACGAGAACCCGATGAACATGCTCAACCGCGGCTACTGGGTGACCACCCTGCTGTCAGTAGTCGCGCTGCTCTTCACCACCAACGTGATGATGCAGACCAACGGCAACGCCCCGTCCGGCCTGCCGGTGTGGGTCTACTTCTTTGCGGCCGGCGTGGTCGGGCTCGCGACCAGCGTCGCGTTCGTCTACATCACCCAGTTCTACACGGCTGGGACGTACCGTCCGGTCCGGGAGATCGCGGAAGCGTCGCGAACCGGGCCCGCCACGAACATCATCTCCGGTGTCGCGGTCGGATTCGAGACAACGTTCGTCACCGCCATCACCATCGGACTCGCGCTCTTTGCGAGCCATTGGCTCGGCTCCCAGGCCGGCATCGTGAACGCAGACGGCAAGGACGTCGGCGGCATCTTCGGGACCGCGGTCGCGACCATGGGCATGCTCATGACGACGGCCTACATCCTGGCCATGGACACCTTCGGACCTATCACGGACAACGCCGGTGGCATCGCCGAGTTCAGCCGTGCCGAGGCCGGCGCCCGGGAGATCACGGACCGCCTGGACGCCGTCGGCAATACGACCAAGGCATTGACCAAGGGCTATGCCATTGCGTCGGCCTCGCTGGCCGCTTTCCTGCTCTTCAGCGCCTACATCGACAAGGTCAATCTCATCCTGACCAACCGCGGAGAGCCCCTCCTCGAGTCGGTCAATCTGGCCAACGTCAACGTCTTCATCGCCGCCCTCATGGGCGCGATGCTGGTGTACTTCTTCTCCTCGCTCGCCATTCGGGCAGTCGGAACCACGGCCCAGGCGATCATCGTCGAGGTTCGTCGCCAGTTCCGAGAGATGCCGGGGATCATGGACTACAGCGTCCGCCCGGACTACGCCCGCGTCGTTGACATCACCACGCGCGCAGCGCTGCGCGAGATGATCGCGCCCGGACTTGTCGCGGTCGCCACCCCGATCATCGTCGGCCTGCTCCTCGGCGCGGAAGCCGTGGCAGGCATGCTGATGGTCGGGACCATCTCGGGTGTCCTCCTCGCAACCGTCCTCAACAACAGCGGCGGGGCCTGGGATAACGCCAAGAAATACATCGAGTCGGGCAATCTCAAGGACGTCGCCGGCAACATCCTCGGCAAGAAGACGGACGCCCACTCGGCGGCCGTCGTCGGCGACACGGTTGGTGATCCGTTCAAGGACACGGCAGGCCCGTCTCTCCACGTCCTCGTGAAGCTGCTTGCAACAATCACCCTGGTCCTCGCCCCACTCTTCATCCGGTAACGCGTATCGCTCGGAGCCCGGGATCTCCCGGCCTCCGGCAAGGAACCCATGGACACGAGCCTCCTCCATGCCCTGATCCTGGGGATCGTCCAGGGGCTGACCGAGTTCCTCCCGATCTCATCGTCAGCTCACCTGATCCTCATCCCGCGTCTCCTGGGCTGGCAGGATCCGTTCATCGACTCGGCCGCGTTCGACGTGATGCTTCACATGGGTACCCTCCTTGCCTTGTTGGCGTACTTCTGGCGAGACCTGATCCGTTTGCTGCTCGCGTGGATCGGTTCGGTTCGAGACCGCCGGATCGGCGGGGATCCCGATCGGCGCCTAGCCTGGCTGCTGCTCGTCTCGGTCGTGCCGGCAGCCCTCCTCGGGGCGGCGCTCGAGGGCTTCTTCGACCGAACCTTCCGGGATCAGTACGCCTGGATTGCCCTGTTCATCCTGGTTGGTGCCGGTTTGCTCTGGCTTGGCGAGCGCCGTGGTCAGCGCAGACGGGGCCTCGATGGGATGGTCTGGCGCGATGCGGCGACGATCGGTGTCGCCCAGGCGCTCGCCCTGTTCCCTGGTGTCAGTCGATCAGGGATCACGATTGCATCCGGGCTGTTGCTCGGCCTTGAGCGCGAGGCCGCCGCACGCTTCAGTTTCCTGATGGCCGTTCCGGTGATCGCCGGCGCCGGCCTGTTCAAGGCTCGAGACCTCGTCGGCCAGGACCTCTTCGGCGCGACCGGAGACCAACTGGCGGTCGGAATCATCGCCGCCGCGGTCTCCGGGCTCCTCGCGATTGCGCTCCTCCTGAGGTTCCTGCGTACCAATCCCACCACCCTCTTCATCGTGTACCGAGTGGGGCTTGCGGCCGTGGTCGTCGTAGCCTGGCTTGGGCTTGGAATTCGCTGAGGGCGGGGCGACCGATGGATGTCATGAAGCAGCTCCGGCAGCGGGCCATTCGCGACCTGGTGGAGCAGCGGCCGATCCGCACGCAGCAGGAACTGGCCGCTGCGCTGCGTGAGCGTGGGTTCCAGACGACGCAGGCGACGATCAGCCGTGACGTTGCCGAGCTTGGTCTCCTCAAGGCATCGAAGGGCGGCACGAAGGCCTACGCGCTGTCGCCCCGCTTGATCGAGGCGGAGGCATCCGGCGAGGAACGCCTGCGCCGGCTCCTGCGCGAGCTCCCGGCCGAGTTCCGGGACGCGGGCCTGATCCTGGTGATCCGCACCTTGCCCGGTTCAGCGCACGCGATTGCCGCGGCGCTCGATCGCGCCCGCTGGCCGGAGGTTGCCGGTTCGATCGCCGGCGACGACACCGTCTTCGTAGCCGTCGTGGACCGGTCATCGGTGAAACAGGTTCGCGCTCGACTCGAAGGGCTCTCGTCCGGCGGCTGAGGCTTTGACACCCCTCCGGGGTCGCGCTAGGCTACGCCACCGGCCTTGGAACTCCAGGCCCGTGGGTCGCCCCCGGGAGCACTGGGGTTCTTCGTTTTCTGTGAGAGCAGCGTGCTCGGTTCGCCGCACCCCGCGGCAACGGACAGCTCAGTTTCCGGAGCCAACGTGAACAACAAACCCACCTATATCTCCCGGGAAGGTCTGGAGCAACTCCGGCACGAGCTCGACGAGATGGTGTCGGTTCGGCGGCCCGAGGTCGCCGGCCGGATTCACGATGCCAAGGAGCATGGCGATCTCAGCGAGAACGCCGAGTACGAGGACGCCAAGAACGAACAGGCCTTCGTCGAGGGACGGATCCAGACGCTCGAGGCGCTGATCAAGAACGCCACCCTGATCGACGAGCACCCATCCAAGGAGATGGTCCAGATCGGCTCGACCGTGACCGTCCGAGGTCCTGAGGGTGAGGTGTCGTTCACGATCGTGGGCTCGACTGAGGCCCGGCCAACCGAAGGCCGGATCTCTAACGAGAGCCCCGTCGGTCGAGCCCTGCTGGGCCGAAAGAAGGGCGACAAGATCACCGTTCGCGTTCCAGACGGCGACATCAGCTACGCGGTTCTCGCCATCGCCTGACCCTTCGGGGGCGTTGGCGGCGGCCAGCCCGCCGGAGGTTTGGCGGACATCGTTCGCACCCGACCTCCGGGCCACCACCGAGGAGCAGCAGGAATGGACTGGGCGGACGAGCTGGCCTCGCGCGTCTCGGGGCCGCAGGTCATCAACGACTCCAAGACGCCATCCGGGACGGTTCATGTCGGGAGCCTGCGCGGCCCGGTCATCCTCGACGTCATCACGCGTGCGCTGCGGATCGCCGGACACGACACGACCCTGCTCTACGGCGTGGACGACCTCGATGCCATGGACGCCCAGGCCCTCCTGACTCCGGATGCCATCGAGCGCTACATGGGCGTTCCGCTGGCCCACATTCCTGATCAGGAACCCGATGGCCATGCGTCATATGCCCGCCACCATGCGCAGACCTTCATCGACCTGTTCGCGGATCTCGGGGTCCATCCCGATCGCTACTACTGGATGAGCGACATCTATCCGACGGGTGCGATGGACGCGTACATCCGGACGGCGCTTGATCGAGCACACATTGTCCGGGACCTCTACCGACGCGTCTCGAACGTCCAGCACCCGGACATCTGGCACCCGGTCCTCGTGATCTGCGAACAATGCGGCAAGGTTGGCACGACCATCGTCACCCAATGGGACGGCGAGCGCGTGTATTTCGAGTGTCGCGCGGAGCTCGTGACCTGGGCCCACGGTTGCGGCGCCTCGGGCTGGGTGGCGCCGTTCGGCGGCCGAGCGAAGTTGCCGTGGAACCTGGAATGGGCCGCCCAGTGGAGCCTGTTCGGGGTGACGATTGAACCGTGCGGAAAGGACCTCGCCACGGCCGGCGGCTCACGCGATCGGTCGGATGCGATCGCGCGCGAGGTCTTCGAGCGCGAACCCCCGATCAACGTCCCCTACGAATTCCTGAACATCGGCGGTCGCAAGATGTCGACCTCGAAGGGCCGAGGGGCCGCCGCGCACCGGATCGTGGAGGTCATCCCGCCCGATCAGATCAGGACCCTCTTCATCCGGCCGAAGCCGAACCAGGCCATCGAGTTCGATCCGGAGGGCACGGACGCGATCCCACGCTTATTCGACGAATTCGACAAGCTGGCCGATGCCACCGCCGGACGTCCGATCAAGGGCGAGATCGCGCCGGGCTACGAGTCGCTCTTTCGCCATGCGCTCCGGAATGCGGACGCCGACGTCGCCGCAGAAGCCGCGGCCTTCCGGCCGAATTTCGCTCACCTCGCGTTCCTCGCCCAGGTCCCCGGGGTCGATGTTGTCGCCCGGGTGGCGGACGAGAAGGGATCGACCCTGGATGCGCGGGAGCTGGAGATCCTCGATGAGCGCCTCACCGCCGCCCGGGCCTGGCTTGACTCCTACGCGCCGGATCGGGCCCGCATGTCCGTTCGCGACACGCTCCCGAGCGAGGCGAGCGTCCTCGACGACGCGCAGCGGGCGTTTCTCGGTGCCCTGGCCCCCGCTGCGACCGAGAGTCATGGTGCGGAGGGCGTCCGGGCTGCCGGTGGCGACGCATGGCAGGCGGCGATCTTCGAGACCGCGGCCGGCCTCGGGCTCCCGCCGGGTCGCGCCTTCGCCGCCCTGTATCTCACGTTCCTGGGCCGGACGAGCGGCCCCCGGGCGGGCTGGTTACTCGCTGGCCTCGACCAGGCCTTCGTCGGGGCGCGATTGAGCGAAGCATCGGCCGGCGGTGCGACCATGAGCGATGCAGGAGGTACGACATGAGTGTCGGCATCGCACGACTCAGGGAAGAGCCGGACGCCATTCGGCAGGGGGCCGTCGACAAGGGCGAGGATCCGACGCTGATCGATGCCGCCCTCGCATCCGACGAACGCCGGCGGACGCTCCAGGGCGAGGGAGATGCACTGCGTGCGGAGCGCAACACCGCCTCCAAGTCGATCGGGGAGACCATCAAGGGCGGCGCGCGGCCCGATGGTCCCGAGGTTGCTGAGCTCCGCGCCCGATCCACCGAGATCGGGGATCGGCTGACCGCGATCGATGCGGAGCTGGCCGAGGTGGAGACGACGGTCGAAGACCTGATGCTGCGCATCCCGAACCCCGCCGAAGCCGATGTTCCCGTTGGCGGTGAGGAGGCCAACGTCACGATCCGGACCTGGGGGGAGCAGCTTCCGCACGATCAACCGGTCGAGGGCGAAGTCGGCGCAGACGCACCTCAGGGCGGTGCCACCTGGGAGCGACGCCCACACTGGGAGATCGCCGAACGTCTCGGAATGATCGATCTGGCCCGCGGCGCCAAGATCGCCGGCTCCGGGTTCCCCGTCTACAGGGGGGCTGGATCGGCGCTTCAGCGGGCCCTGATCATGTGGTTCCTCGATGTCCACACTCGCGAGAACGGGTTCACCGAGATCTGGCCGCCGGCGGTGGTCAACCAGGCCTCGGCCCGCGGCACGGGCCAGATCCCTGACAAGGAGGACCAGATGTACGTCGTCACGCGTGACGACCTGTACCTGGTCCCGACGGCCGAGGTCCCGGTCACCAACCTCCATCGGGACGAGATCTTCGAGGCATCGGAGCTGCCGATTCGGTACGCCGCCTATTCACCCTGCTTCCGTCGCGAGGCCGGGGCCGCGGGCAAGGACACCCGCGGCATCCTGCGGGTCCATCAGTTCGACAAGGTCGAGATGGTTATGTTCGAGAAGCCCGAGGCGTCCGCCGAGGCCCTGGAGTGGATGACCGGTCTAGCCGAGGACCTGCTCAGGCGCCTCGGGCTGGCGTACCGCGTCCTCCTCATGGCGACCCGGGATATGGGCTTCACCCAGGCTCGCAAGTACGACCTGGAGGTCTGGTCACCCGGCGTCGAGCGCTGGCTCGAGGTCAGCTCATGCTCCAACTTCAAGGATTTCCAGGCTCGCCGCATGGCCGTTCGCTACCGGCCGGAGCCGGGCGCGAAGCCCGAGCTCGTCCACACCCTGAACGGGTCAGGTCTGGCCCTGGCCCGGATCGTGGCCGCCGTCATCGAGACCTATCAGAGGGCGGACGGCTCGATGGACGTTCCGGCACCGCTGCGGCCGTACATGGGTCTCGAACGGGTCGCGGCGCCTGAGGCCGTCGAAGCTACCGGGTCGTGACGGCCGCATCGGCGCACCCCCAAAGACATTCGTGATGGATCTTGATCTCGAGATTCCGGCCGGATTCAGCCTCGTCTCACTCGAGGAGCGGCCCGACCTGATCGACCCGGCCGGCAGCTTCAACGGCGCCGTGTGGCCGGAGTTCTTGTTCCATGACCCGTACACACACCGCTACTGGGACCTGCTCGAGACGGTGTGGCGAGAGTTCCAGCTGGTCCTGCTCGACCCTGATGGCGAGATTGCCGCGACGAACAACAGCGCTCCGATCGCGTGGGATGGCACTGACGACGGCCTGCCGGCCGGCTGGGACGACCAGTTCGAACGAAGCGCCCTGCAACGCGACGCGGGCGTCGACCCGACCACGCTCGGCGCCATCCAGATCGTGGTGGACCCGGCCCGCCGGGGGATCGGCCTCGCCGGGGTCATGGTCATGGCGATGCGTGCCAATGCCCGAAGCCACGGGTTCGACGGCGTCATTGCCTGTGTGCGCCCCACCGACAAGCACCGCTACCCCCTTATCCCGATCGACCGCTACGCGTTCTGGACGAATCCGGATGGCGAACCATTCGACGCCTGGATCCGCCTCCACGTCCGGCTCGGCGGTCGCATCGTGCGAGGCTGCCCCGAGGCCATGACGATTCCTGGGACCGTCAGCGAGTGGGAGACCTGGACTGGGCTCTCGTTCCCCGGCTCGGGCTCATACATCGTGCCGTTTGCGGCCGCCCCGGTCGAGATCAACCGCGAGGCCGACACCGGCCTCTACCACGACCCGAATGTGTGGGTGGTGCACGCGCTCGCCTGACCACATGCGTTCCCCGTCCGATCGCGGTCCGCGCTATCCTCGGCGGCGGAGAGGTGCCGGAGTGGTCTAACGGTCCTGTCTTGAAA
>JBDTOF010000391.1:0-6192 GCA_039933375.1 Chloroflexota bacterium | reverse complement strand
TCACCTACCGGACCGCGGAGATCTTCCACATCCGCGATGGCAAGGCCACCGAGCGCTGGGCCTTCTCCGACGACACGGCCGCCATCGTCGCCTTCTTCGCTTAGGCGCGCTCGCTTCGCTCGCTGCGCACGGGCCGCCGCTACGAAGGATGTGTCTACTGGCGGCTTCCTAGATTTCTGCACGAGTTCGACCGCCCGATCGATAGAAGTCCCGCTCGGCTGCCGTCAGGGCCAGCTCCGCGGCGCGCTGAAAGGCGGTCGCGGCCTCAGTGGTCCTGCCGAGTCGCCTGAGCAGATCAGCCCGGGTCGCGTGGAATGCGTGGTACTCGGGCAACTCGAGTGCATCGACGAGCGCCATGGCGGCTGCTGGTCCGTCCACCTCGCCGGTTGCGATTGCGCGGTTCAAGGCCACGACCGGAGAAGGCTGGATGGCCAGCAGCGTGTCGTAGAGGGACACGATCTGACTCCAGTCGGTGTCCGCGAACGACGGCGCGTCCGCGTGGACGGCATTGATAGCCGCCTGGACCTGATATGGACCCGGTCGATCGAGCCGCAGACATGCCCGGACGATCGCGTGGCCTTCTGCGATGAGCGTCTGGTCCCAGCGGGAGCGGTCCTGGTCGGCTAGCAGCACGAGTGAGCCATCGGCGGCTGTTCGCGACGCACGCCGTGCCTCGATGAGCAACATGAGGCCAAGGAGGCCAGCTACCTCTGGCTCGTCCGGCATGAGCGACGTCAGCAGCCGGCCCAGCCGGATGGCCTCGGCACACAGGGTCGTTGCGCCTCGATCGTCCAGACCAGCGTTGTAGATCAGATAGACGACGGCAAGCACTGGGGCCAACCGTCCAGGCAACTCGTGGTCCTCCGGGACCCGGTACGCGATCCGGGCGACCTTGATCTTGTGCTTCGCCCGCGTGAGCCGCTTCGCCATCGTCGGCTCCGGGACGAGGAATGCCGCCGCGACCTCGGCCGTGCCGAGTCCGCCGAGCAGGCGCAGCGTGAGCGCGATCTGCGCGTCGGCCGCGAGCGCCGGATGGCAGCATATGAAGATGAGCCGGAGCTGATCGTCCTGCACGGGACCTGCCTCGTCGAGAATGGCGCCACGCGTCGACTCGGAGTTGAGAACATCGACCTGGCCGAGCAGCTCCCGCTCACGCCTTTGCCGGCGCAGGTCGTCGATCGCGCGGTTTCGCGCCGTCGTCGTGATCCAGCCTCCAGGGTTCGGGGGAACACCCTCGACCGGCCACCGCCGGAGAGCGATGGCGAAGGCGTCCTGCACCGCGTCCTCGGCGACGTCGATATCACCGAATGCCCGGATCAACGTGGCGATGGATCGGCCGGACTCCTCGCGAAAGATCCGGCCGATTTCGGGAACGCCGACCTCGGTTGCGCCGGCCGCATCGACCGGGGGGCGGCCGTCAGCCACCCGGCTCCCAGGCGATACCGGCGAACGGGCGAACCTCGATCGGATGTCCGACAGCCTCGGCGACCTTCGATGCCCACGAGAGCGCGGAGTCCAGGTCGGCAGCCTCGATGACGTAGAAACCCCCGAGGTGATCCTTCGACTCCGCGAATGGCCCGTCGGTCAGAAGCACCTCGCCGCTCTGGATCCGGACGACCGTCGAGGCCGTCGCGTCGTGCAGACGGGCCGAGAAGACCCACGCGCCCCCAGCCTTCATCTCCTTCTCGAGCGTCCCGATTCGCGCCCACGAGGAGCGCATCTCCTCTTCGGGCATCGGCGGGCGCGAACCGTCCTCGCGGCTATGGGCGGCCAGCATGTAGTGCGGCATCTGTTGGTTCTCCCGTGCTGCGGTGGGATCGTCCCGCCGCTCAATCCCTCAACGAATGGCCAACGGCGAAAAGGACACGCTAACCCAAACTGCGAGTCAGCCGCACCTTCGCTGATCTCAGTCCGTCGCCGTGATCGAGGCGAACTTGCGCCGGTAGGCGGCCGGAGTGAGGCCCGTCGTTCGCTTGAACAGGCGCCGAAAGAACGTCGGATCCTCGTAGCCGACGGTGAACCCGATATCCTCGATCCCTTCTCCGCCCAGCTCCAGGAGTTTCCGGGCGCGCTCGATCCGGAGCGCCTGGACGTGGTCGATGGGCCGCTGGCCGGTCACCGTGCGGAACCGGCGGGCGAAGGTGCGACCGGAAAGGCCGGATCGCTCGACCATCGCGCTGACGGGATGCGGTGCGGCGAGGTTATCCATGATCCAGTCAAGGCATTGGAGGATCACTCGGTCATCGACCCGGATCCGCCGGGTCATGGCCGAAAACGGGAGCTGTCCGTCTTCGTGACCGGCCAGCAGGTAGACCTTGGCCGTCTGGGCCGCGTGCTCGGGCCCGCAGAATCGCGCGATCAGGTGGAGGGCCAGTTCCTGCCAGGACGTCACGCCTCCAGCCGTGATCAAGCCTTCGCGTTCGTTGGAAAGGTCGAGAATCGCGCCGGGAAGGAACCGGATCCGCGGATAGGCGGAGATGAACAGGTCCAGGTACGCCCAATGGCCTGCGCATGACCGGCCATCGAGGAGACCGGATTCGGCCAGGAGCAGCGAGCCCGTACAGACGGTGGCCAGGAGCACTCCCTTGCTCTGCATCCTGCGGAGCCACTCGATCTCTCGAACGAACTGTCCTCGCGGCGGGGTGCCGATCGGGGTATACATGTCGCACACGATCACGGCGTCGAGGTCGCCGGCGTCATCGAGCGCCACGTGTGGCTCGATGAGGATGTTGCCGAAGCAGCGGAACGGTTCTGCCGTGGCCGCAACGATGGAGACCTCGAGCAGGGAGTCGCCCTGCCCAGCGGCCGTCATGTCGGGCCACATCGGACCGACGGACAGCAGCACGTCGTACAGCCCGTAGAGCACCGAAGCGGATGTCTCCGGCGCAGCCAGGAGTGCGATCCGTGGCCGGTGCTTCTCTGTCATGTTTGCCCCGCTCTCGGTGAATCTGTCTCTTCCAAGATGCCACGATAGATCGGACAATGCCACTCGAATCGGTCAGGAAGCACGCGCTCGCCACAAGCACCACATCGATCAGAACCGGCCGAGCAACGCCGTTCAGACCAGGAGAGCCGACTTGCCAGCAGACGCCAGCACCATCGCCAAGCTCCGGGCCTCGGTCAGCGGCCTCGTCCTCACCCCGGCCGATGCCGATTTCGACGAGGCGCGCCGTGTCTGGAACGGCATGATCGACAAGCACCCCGCGGTCATCGTTGAGGCTGCCGACCCCGGCGACGTCGCCCCGACGATTGCCTTCGCGCTGTCAAGTGGGCTGCCGCTCGCGATCCGCGGCGGGGGCCACAACGTAGCGGGAAATGGGACCGTGAACGATGGGATCGTCCTCGACATGGGCCGCCTGACGGCGGTCGACGTTGACCCTGAAACGCGGCTGGTCCACGTTGAGGCTGGGGCCACGCTCGGCGATATCGACCGCGCCACAGAGCCGTACGGGCTTGTCGTACCGGTGGGAGTGGTGTCGGGAACAGGGATTGCGGGCCTGACGCTCGGTGGCGGCGTGGGCTGGCTGATCCGCCGCTACGGCCTCACGATCGACAACCTCGCGTCCGCCGATGTGGTCCTGGCAGACGGGACGAAGGTCCGGGCCAGCGAGACCGACAACATGGACCTGTTCTGGGGCCTGCGCGGTGGCGGCGGCAACTTCGGCGTTGTTACGTCCTTCACCTTCCGCGCACAGCCACTCAACCCGGAAGTATTTGCCGGTTCGCTGATCTACGAAAAGCCTCGCTGGGGCGAAGCGCTCCGCCGGTATCTCGAGTGGACGGTCGACCTTCCTGACGACATTACGACGCTGATCACGTTCATGGTCCCGCCGCCCGACTGGGAGCTCGGCGATCAGGCGCTCATGGTCCTGGGGTTCGCCTGGGCGGGTGCTGACCGCAGCGAGGGCGAGGCAGTGGTCGGACGGCTCCAGGCGGCCTGTCCGCCGGATATCGCCGTCCTCGATCCGACGCGATGGCTGACATTTCAGTCAGCGTTCGACTCGGCGCTGCCGAAGGGTGTCCGCGCCTACTGGAGGAACGCGTCCTTCGGCCGGCTCGACGACGCGATGATCGACACGCTGGTCGAGCACTGCGGCGCCCAGACCTGGGTTGGAACCGCTGCCGATCTGCATCACATGGGGGGCGCGTTCGGTCGGGTCGATGAGGACGCCACGGCGTTTCCCAATCGATCGGCCGAGTTCTGGCTCAACATCTACGGCTTCTGGCCCGATGCAACCGATGATCCGGCTCGAATCGCCTGGGTCAAGGGCTTCTCAGATGCGATGCGCCCTCACGCCATGGAGGGCCAGTACGTCAACTTCCTTGGCCACGATGAGACCGACGTACATCGGAAGGCTTTGGCTGCCTACGGGCCAGCGAAGCTCGATCGCCTGATGGCCGTCAAGCGCCGCTACGATCCCGGGAACCTGTTCCGGATCAACCACAACATACCGCCGACAGGCTGATCAGCCGCTGCCGAGGGGTCACGTGCTTCCCTTCCCTGGGGGGCTTCCTGGGAGCCCGGACAAGGGAGCGCGAAGCCGCCGATCACGAGGCCGATGGTGGTCGCGGTCAACCACCGCAGGACGGCGCTCATGACGGCGGCTCCGTCACGACGGTGCTAGGGGTTGCCGACGTAGCCTGCGACGCATAGGGCGCTACCTTCGGCAGTGCCGAAGACGGCCAGCGAGTTGTGGTCGCCCGGGACCCCTTTGTGCACCAGGACGTGGAGCGGGTGCATCCGGTCCGCAGTCGGAGCGATGTCAACATTCGGGTTGTGCTGGAATACGGAGAGCGGCAGGACCACGTCCTTCTCGCCCCCGTTCTCGGCCAGGATCACGCAGCGGCCATTGCCGACCTGCATGACGTGGGTGTGGGCGGCAAGTGCAGGCGCGGCGCTCATCGCGAGCAACGCGCCGGTCATGAACGCGATACGAACGAGGCGATTCACAGGGACGCTCCTTCCAAAGATGAGGTTACAGGACCGCTGACGCGGAGGGCACTCAGGCCAAGCCAGACCCATCCGCCCGAGAACGCGACCGGAACAATGACGACGAGGAATCCCAAGGATGTCGGCAACCAGCCGCTTCCCATGCCCGAGATCACGGGAAACATCAAGATGGCGCCGAATCCGAGCGCGGCCGCGGCCGCGCGTGACAGCGTGCGGGCCCGCCAGGTCACGAGGGCGAACAAGCCCGAGCCCACGAACAGCCCCATCAGGCCGATCGACATGATTCCCCAAGCAGGGACTCCTGCGATCTCAGCTCCGTCGGAACCGCCCGTGGCCGCCATGACTGAGAAGCCGATGAGAGCCACGACCGCTGAGACCGCCGGCACGGCGAACGCCGCCCAGGTGAGCACCGGGTACCGCCGTGCCTGGAACGCACTCAGGCCGGTCAGGGCGATGAGCGTGAGGATGGTGGCGATCACGATGACGAAGAATAGCCAGGGCGCCCCTTCACCGCCGTTGTTGACGGCGTTGGCGACAAGCGCGATGAACCAGAGGATGCCGGCCAGGATGGCGGCGTATCCCCCGATACGAAGTGACATGGCAAATCCTTTCTGCGACTGGGACGCGGACCCGAGGCCGCGCAGATGGAGATGAGCGTCGAGCGCGCTGAGCAGGACGTCGGCCACGTCGAACGGGCCGAGCGGCCGCTGCTCGAGCAGGGCGGCGAACTCGTCGGCGTAGCGCATCCGCCACGCCGCGGGATACAGACGGAGGAGCAGGGCGATCATGGGACGCGCGCCCGTCAGCCTGGGGACCGGCCGAGCCGGCGGAGGCCGAGATCCGCGAACTCGGCGAGGTCGCGGAGTTGCTCGGCGAGCATCGTCTCGCCGATCGCCGTCAGCCGGTAGGGCCGGCGGCGATCCACGGGGGCGAGCGCCTCGATCAGGCCACGCTCCTCGAGTCGAGCGAGCGCGGCATACAGGGTTCCCGGTCCCAGAGGCCGGCCAGTGCCAGCCTCCACGTCGGCCATGATCGCGTAGCCGTGCTTGGGCCCATCGCTCAGGCTGACGAGGATGAGCAGCGCAGGCTCGGCGAACCGGCCGAGTTCGGGAATCCGGGGCTCCATTGGTTCTCCAACTAGATCGTGGGTCGATATATCGTGAGCCGTACTATAGAGAGGGACAGGGCCCTGTCAATACCCAAAATTCGAACGACCTTCACACTGGCCTGAGTGTCATCCT
>JBDTOF010000390.1:0-1948 GCA_039933375.1 Chloroflexota bacterium | reverse complement strand
GCGTCACGGAGCTCCGCCAGGTCGGTCGCGACCTGAAGATGGAGACCGGAACCGCGGATCGCAAGGACGATCTCGTCGATCGGATCCTCCAGGCGCAGACCGAGCGCGCCGGACACGCCTACGCAACCGGCATCCTCGACGTGGTCGACGAGGGCTACGGGTTCATGCGCCGCCATGGCCTGCTCCCCGGCAACGATGACATCTACGTTTCGTCGAGCCAGGTGCGCCGCTATGGGCTGCGGATCGGCGATCGCGTTTCGGGAGCCGTCCGAGCGCCGCGCGAGCAGGAGAAGTACTGGGGTCTGCTTCGCGTCGACTCCGTCAACGGCGTCGACAGCGAGACCGCTCGCGCGCGGCCGCACTTCGGCGACCTGACGCCGGTTCACCCGAACGAGCTGATCAACCTCGAGAGCGATCCGAAGAACCTCAGCCAGCGCCTGGTCAACCTCGTCAACCCGATCGGCAAGGGCCAGCGAGCCCTGATCGTCAGCCCGCCGAAGGCCGGCAAGACGATGCTCCTCAAGAACATCGCCAACGGGATCACCGCCAACTATCCGGAGATCCTCCTCATGGTCGCCCTCATCGGCGAGCGCCCCGAGGAAGTCACGGACATGCGGCGCAGTGTCAACGGCGAGGTCATCAGCTCCACCTTCGACGAGCCGACCGAGAACCACACCCGCGTCGCGGAGATGGCCCTTGAGATTGCCAAGCGACAGGTTGAGACCGGCCGCGACGTCGTCATCCTCATGGACTCGATCACGCGGCTTGCCCGCGCGTACAACCTCGCCCTGCCACCCTCGGGCAGGACGCTGTCGGGCGGAATCGATCCGATCGCCCTCTACCCACCCAAGCGGTTCTTCGGTGCGGCGCGAAAGATCGAGGAGGGCGGCTCGCTCACGATCATTGCCACCTGCCTCGTTGACACCGGCTCGCGGATGGATGACGTCATCTACGAGGAGTTCAAGGGCACGGGTAACTCCGAGCTCATCCTCGATCGCAAGCTGGGCGAGAAGCGCATCTTCCCCGCCATCGACGTGATGCGATCCGGCACTCGTCGCGAGGAGCTGCTTCTCGAGGACGGCACCCTGAAGATGGTCTGGACGATGCGTCGCATGCTGTCCGCCGTCGGAACCAATGAGGGCATCGAGTTGCTGCTCAATCGCCTGTCCAAGACGGACAACAACGTCCAGTTCCTGGCCGGCTTGACCAAGAGCCTGGACCAGTAGGGCCATTTGGCCCCCGGGTTCTGGGTCCCTCGGGGGTTTGCGCCGCCGGCGAAGGCCATGGTAAGGTCGGCCGGCATCGACGTCCGCGGAGGAGCGGTCGGCGCTGCAGCATGAGACCCTAATTCAAGATCCAGGCCCCCAGACCGGTCCGAATCCCGAACGCGCGCCCCCCCACTCGCCCGCCTCGGACCGCTCTCGCAGGAGACCATATTGCCGAACGCCCCGGCCGGCGTCGTGCGTGCCATTGCGCGCCTCCGCCGGACCACGAGCGAGCGCTCAGTGCACGCCAGACGCCTCCGTCGCCGAACAATCGGCAGGCTGAGGATGGTTGGTGCGCGAGCCGCCGCCGTCGCACATCGAGCCCACCTTGCCCCGCCTCCGGTCGGTCGGCCGCGTACGACATCGCTGCGGCGCAGCCTTGCGGTCCACTCGTCCTCCGAGCGAATGCTCCCGGTGGTTGCCGCGATCGTCGTCCTCGGGGCCAGCCTCCTCAGCTTCCAACCTGCCGCAGCGGTCAACCCGACTGGTTCTGTTGACGCCGCTGGATCAGGCCCCAGGCTCGCCATCGGCGGCGGCCCGACTGAACTGTTGGATCCCGTGCGCCTTGCGAGCCAGGCCGGTCCTGACGCTTCCGACCTCGGGCAGGCCGATCTCGCGGGAACGCCGACGGAGACGTACTCCAGCGATGGCACGCTCTACAAGCCGGTCGCCGTCAACACCAA
>JBDTOF010000389.1:0-3305 GCA_039933375.1 Chloroflexota bacterium | reverse complement strand
CGCGAGGAGCGGATGGTCATGAATGCGCACCCGGTCCTCGGGGCGGAGATCATTGCCCCAGTCGCGCGGCTCGCGCCGGAATTGCCGATTATTCGACACCACCACGAGTGGTACAACGGCTCGGGATATCCGGATCGCCTCATGGGTGACGAGATCCCGCGGCTTGCCCGGATCCTCCACGTGGCCGATGCGTTCGAGGCCATGACGGCCGCTCGCCCGTACCGAATGAATCCCTTGAGCAGCGAACAGGCGCTGGCCGAGCTGCGCAAGTTCGCAGGCGTCCAGTTCGATCCCGAAGTCGTGGACGCGTTCGTGCGGACCCGCTGGGCCAACGACGTTCGCGATGCGGGGCGACCGATCGAGGCGCAGCCGATCCCGTTGCTCGCCCAGCACGCCCGGGCCACGCACCCGCACTTCGACGGCCCGGCGCCGGGTTCGCCCGCGGCTGATCTCGGCTGACGCCGTTTTCACCAACGAGGCGGGCGCGATCGAAAGGGCAGCGCGCGCACCGCGGCGCGGTTGGTTTCGCGCGTCGGACCGGCGCGATGGTACGCGCGACAGTACGCGCGACGGCACGCGCGGGGACCCGCTCAAGCCGCAGAATGCGCTGGTGATCGACCTGCCACTCCATTGGCCTGATCTCGAGGGGCGCCGAGCCACGGGTTCAGCGTGCTGATCGGGGGGATCGCGCTCGGCCTGGTGCTCGGGCTGCTGGTCGGCGGCCGGATCGAGAACCTGGCGTCGATCCGGTTGCGCCTGGTCCAGGTCACGTTCTTCGGGCTCTTCCTGCGGGTCGCGACCCAGATCGCCATCGAACAGAACAACGCGCCGGTCGAGGCGCTCCGGGCGCCGCTGTTCCTGGTCGCGTTCCTGGCGATCCTGGCCGGTCTCTGGGCGAACCGGGACCAGCCGGGCATGAGCCTCGCGTTCGTTGGCGTGCTGCTCAACACGATCGCGGTGAGCGTGAACGGCGGGCACATGCCGGTCTGGGAGCCCGCCTACGTGGCCGCAGGCTTCGGACCGGACGAGACTCTCGGTCTGTTCCACACGCTCCTGCCCGGCGCGCTTTCGGCGGACTTCCTGCTCCGGGCCGGACCACTCGGCGACATCCTGCCCATCCCGCTGCCGTTCGTTCGAAACGTTGCCAGCATCGGTGACGTCTTCCTCTCCTCGGGGCTCGGCTTCTTCCTCTTCGCGAGCACCGTTCGAACGGTCACCGAAATCGACGAGGCCGGCCTCGCGGCAATCCGACGCCGGCTGCTGTCCATCGCCCCGTCGCCGAGCGGCGCTGGTCTGTCGGCCAGCGTCGCAGTCACGGCGCGTGGCCTTGGCAGCACCACGACCCTGGGCGGACCGGCGACGACGACGCTGCCGGTCGAGGCGGTCCCCCCACTCCTGGCACGCGTCAGGCGTCACCCGTACGTCCGCCTGGCACTCGATGGTTCCTTCTCGGCGCTCTGGATGGGCCAGCTCATCTCGCTGATCGGTGACCGGATCCACCAGGTCGCCATCGCCTTCGTCGTCTTCTACGCGACGGGCTCCCCCATCGCGCTGGGGATCGTGTTCTTCGTCGCCTTGATCCCGAACCTGCTGTTCGGCGCCATCGCAGGGACCCTGGTCGATCGCTGGGATCACCGCGAGGTGATGATCGTGTCAGACCTGCTGCGGGCATCGATCGTCCTCATCCTGCCGATCGCGGCCTCGGTGAACCTGCTCTTCATCTACCCGCTGGTCTTCCTCGTCACCACGATCTCGGTGTTCTTCCGACCGGCCAAGGGTGCGGTTCTGCCGCGGATCGTGGCCGAAGAGGACTTGACGCCGGCCAACTCGGCCATGTGGATCGCCGAGACCTTCGCCGACATCGGCGGCTACGCGGTTGCGGGCCTGTTCGTGGCGCTCCTTGGACCGCAACTGCCGCTCGCCTTCTGGGCCGACGCGGTCACGTATGTCGCCTCGGCCCTGCTCATCGCCTCGATTTCGGTGGCGCCGGTGCGCCGCACGGCGGACCTGGCCGGCCAGGTTGGGGCGGGTTTCGTGGCGGAACTCCGAGCCGGATGGCGGTTCCTGCGCGGTGAGCCGGTGCTCTTCGCCAACACGATCCAGGCCACGGTCGCCCAGTTCATGCTCGGGATCATGATCGCGCTGCTTCCGGCCTACGCAGCGGATTCGATCGTCGGGGCACCGGTCGGGGGAACGGCGGTCTACGGCTTCCTCGAGGGTGGGATCGGCGCCGGGAACCTCATCGGCGGGTTCGTGATCGGGCTGATCGGCTCACGGATCGCCCTCGGTCGGATGGTCATCGTCGGGTATGCCTTCACGGGAGCGTGCGTGGCGGGCCTGGCGCTGACCGGCAACTTCGGGGCGGCTCTGGCGCTCACCTTTGGTGCCGGCGTGGGCAACCTGGCCTTCGTCATTCCGAGCCAGACGCTCGTCCAGACGCGGACGCCGCAGGAGCTGATGGGCCGCCTGCTGGGCCTTCGATTCACGATGGTCTTCGGGTCGATGGCGCTGGCAACGGGCGTCGGCGGGTTCCTCGGCGCAACGCTGGGCGTGCCGCTGACACTGGGCATCTTTGGGCTCGTGACGATGGGGGCCGGGCTGGCCGGGCTGTTCTTCCCGGCCGTCCGGGACGTCTAGGGTCCGCGTTCGCGTACACTGGCCCGCGGCCCACCCGGCAGGTGCGGAGGCCCGGGTGACCCGGGCGAGCAGTGCACGAGGAGACCTGAACCCGCGATGAGCGAGCGACCGAACGATGCGCCCGAGGACCCGGCCGACGACCCCACCGTCACGGACGAGGCCGCGGCCAATGACGCCGCCCCGGAGCCGACGAGCATGACCGACCCCGAGGGCGTCGAGGACGACTTCGACGACGAGGGCGAGAACGAGGCCGACGAGTCAACCGAGGACGACGGGTCCGACTCGGACGAGGAGTCCGAGAGCGACGAGGAGTCCGAGAGCGACGAGGAGTCCGAGAGCGACGACGCCGAGGACACCGACCTCGCTGAGGGAGGTGCGCAGGCTGCTATTCGGCCGATGCGACCGGCTGAGCGGCGCGCGGCGCGGTCCGGCCTTCGGCACGGTCAGCTGCCGATCGATCCGTCGTTGCGCATCAAGGACCGAACATCGGTGATCTTCGTGCTCGTGGTCGTCGCCATCTTTGCGATCATCGTGCTCAACGCGCTGTTGTTCGGCCATGGCGGGCTGTTCACGCCGTTACCGACGCTTCCGCCGCTGCCGACGCCGCTGCCGAGCCCCAGCGCGTAACGGCGGGACCGGACCGCTCGGTATACTCGGCGCGCCATGAC
>JBDTOF010000388.1:0-2308 GCA_039933375.1 Chloroflexota bacterium | reverse complement strand
TCCATGATCTGGTAGCGGAGGCTCCGATCGACCTGCTCGCGAGTCAGCGTCTCGCGCGGCTGGTCGTAGACCTCGCCCATGCTGATGAACCACTCATCGACCAGTCGGTAAACGAGCGCCGTGCCGCAGCGCCAGCAGTGCGGGTAGCGGTGCCGGTAGCTCTCGAGCCGATAGAAGCGGCCGGTCCGACGCAGGTGCTCCACGATCGGGTCGGTGACATCCCGGACGTCGCGCCCGGTCAGTGAGCCAAAGCCGTCGATGAAGATGCCCGACTCGTCGAGCGGCGCGATCACCGGAAGCCCGAGGGACTTGCCAAGCGCGTAGTCCTCGGCGCCGCAGCCCGGTGCGATATGGACGATCCCGGTCCCCTCCTCCTCGCCGACCTCGTCCCAGGCCACGACCCGGTGACGGTAGGGTCCTGCGCCCCCATCCTCGCCGTCCGTGCCTGCGGCAAAGGCGGCCGTGACCGCGGCTAGATCGTCGAACGGACCCTCGTATTGCCAGCCGACGAGGTCCCTGCCCTGGCGCTCCTCGAGGACCTCGAACGGACCCTGCAGGGCGACCTTCAGGGCACTCCGACCGAGCCAGAAGACCTCATTACCCTGGCGAACGCGGACATACGTCAGCCCTTCGCCAACGGCGGCCGCGACATTCGAGGTCAGAGTCCAAGGGGTGGTCGTCCAGACGAGGAGCGACTCCCCCGGGCGGTCGACCAGCGGGAAACGCACCGTGAGCCCCGGATCGTCCCGGTCCTGATAGCCCTCGGTCATTTCGTGCTGGCTGATGCCGGTGCCGCAGCGTGCGCACCACGGCATCGTGTCGTGACCCTTGTAGATCCAGCCGCGTCGATGACATTCGGCCAGGAACCCCCAGATGAGGTCGTTGTTCTCGTTGCTGAAGGTGAAATAGCTCCCGCCAAGCTCGGGCATTCCAAGGCGTCCGACGATCATCTCGACCGTGTCGGTCACCGGGCCGTCCGGGCCCTCGATCGTGGTGACCTGGGATGGGTCCGCCGCGAGCAGGTCACGCAGGCGACGCAGCTCGTCGGGATCGTTCCAGTCCATCCACATGCCCAGCCTGACCGACTGCTCCGTCTGTCTGGCGGCATAGGTCAGGACCCGCTGCTTGCACAGGCCGACGAATGCGGCGATGCCGTAGGCCTCGATGTCCCGCTTGGAGGTGAACCCGAGGTCTCGCTCGACATTGACCTCCACCCACAGACCCTGGCAATCGAACCCGTTCTGCCAGCGCTGGGATTCACCCAGCATCGCGTGAAAGCGCTGGAAGACGTCCTTGTACGTCCGCCCCCAGGCGTGATGTACCCCCATCGGGTTGTTCGCCGTGATCGGACCGTCGAGGAAGCTCCAGCGCGGACCGTCGGCGTTCTGGGCGCGAAGCTGGGCGAACGTGCCGCGCTCCCGCCAGAAGGCGAGCGTCTCGTGCTCCATCGGAACGAGATCGGGGCGCGACGGAACGGGTCGGAACATCTGGCCTCGCGAGTGACGGGATGGCCGCCGCGATCGGCGGCGCCCCCTGCCCATCCGGCCCGGGCGCGACGGATGACGGGTCCGAGTATCCTACCCGCGATGCAGACCGCGCACGAGATGCGTCCGCGCCGACGCTCGGCCTTCGTCGCGGCCTTCCTCTCACTCATCTTTCCGGGACTCGGTCACGCCTACCTGGGCGCCTCGCGACGGGCGCTCGGGTTCGCCGCTCCGCCGATCCTGATCGGCGCCCTCGTGGCTGGAATCGCGGTTCGCCTCGACCTGTTCCAGCTGGCCGGCCTCGCGATCCAGGAATGGTTCATCGCCGGCATCTTCGTCATCAACCTCGTGGCCCTCGCCTATCGCGCCGCAGCGATCGTGGACGCCTGGCGTATCGCCCGCTGGATCCAGGGTGCTGACGATCCGAGGCGACGGCCCGTCTCGTCGGCCGGACGGAAGGCCCCAGGCACGGACAGCGCGCTGCGGGCTGCTTCGATCGCCGGACTCGTGGCGGTCCTCCTGGTCATGACCACCCTCCACGTTGCGGTGGCGCGCTACGACGTGCTCCTCGCCGGAACCACGGCCTGCATCTTCGATCCCGGCGCCACCGACTGTCGCCCAACGGACGGCGCCGCCACGGATCAGCCTGCCGACGGGACGGAGACCGCGACGCCGGATCCAAGCGCGGTGGGCACGCCCGTCCCCGCTTTCACGATTCCACCGTGGAACGGCACGGATCGGCTCAACATCCTGCTGATCGGTGCCGATGAACAGGGCGGTGGCCACAACACGGACACCATGATCACGGTCTCCATCGACCCCGC
>JBDTOF010000387.1:0-5292 GCA_039933375.1 Chloroflexota bacterium | reverse complement strand
ACGGAATGCCCTGGCGCTCGGCCGCTTCCTCAGCAGAGCGAGCGGGTTCGATTCGCACCACTCGATGAGCCACGCCCGCTTCGGCGATGGCAACGAGCGCGGGCGTCGTCAAGGGTCCCGCCGCCTCCGTACTCACCACTTTTCACCTCGCGGATTGGCCGGAGGGCCCGCTGGTGGGTCCTTCCGATGGCCGTCTACTTTGAAACGATCCGGAATCCAATGTGCTCGTCGCCGTACGTGGGTGGGTCTTCGTAGTGCCGGTAAGCTGAGCGAGCGACGAACTCGTTGCTACCCCACCAGCCTCCCTTTTCGACTTTTCGCTGCCCGGCGTCAGGACCGCGCGGATCGTCCACCGGACTCGAGGCGTAATAGTCGACCGATAGCCAGTCGGCGACCCACTCCATGGCATTTCCCGCCATATCGAGCGCACTCACCCAGCTCGCGCCCGAGGGATAGCTCCCGACCGGGACCGCCGCCGAGCTGTCGACGACATTGGTGCGCGCTGGGTCCCATTCGTCCCCCCACGGGTAGACGTGCGAGTCCGGGCCCCTTGCCGCGTACTCCCATTGAGCTTCCGACGGCAGGGCGCCGCCGCGCCAGGCGGCGTACGCCTCCGCCTCATACCAGGTAATGCAGCGTTGCGGAACATCGGGCGCGTCCCCTGCGCATGGCTCCGGCAACGCAGCAACATCTCGCGATGACAGCCAAGCCCAGCCAGCGTCAGACCAGAACGCGCGATTTTCGTACCCGCCGGCGTCCACGAACGCCTGGAAGGCTTGATGTGTGACCTCGTGGCGGTCGATCCAGAAGCCAGCGGTCAACCGGACGTGATGAGCCGGCTGCTCGCTCGGGAGTTCGCGGGCGACCCAGGACGGTGGGTTCGACGCCCTGATGGCGGCGATCGTGGCCGCGTCGGTGCCCATCTGGAACTCTCCGGCCGGTACCCAGAGCTGCTCGATGCCATGGGGATCGACACGAATCTGGCCGGGGAGGGGCGTCGGGGACGGTGCTTCGGTCATCGGGGGAGAGGATGACACCTCCTGGCTGCCCGGCACGAGCGTTTCGCGATCGGGGGTCGGTCCGGCGGACGTCGCGCAGGCGGAGACGACGAGCGCGACGGTGATCGGAAGAGCGATCGTCAACCTCCGCCGCGCGGGCGTCCCGGGAATGCTGTGGGTAGTGGGTGGTCGAAGCATGGCGTGAGTCTAGTCTCGCAATCTCTCCGCCACTCCCGATCGTGGCGCTTCGCCCGGTAGACTCGGCAAGTGAGCGACAAAGATGACTCCGCAAGCGTCCGACCCGCGACGGCCGATGAAGCTGCCGACGTGCGCGCCATGCACGCCGCAAATCGAGCCGCCTGGAATGAGGCCGCGGAGCGCTACGAGGGCTGGTTCGACGAGGCGGTCGAGCTGATCCGATCGGGCGGCTCGAACCTCTTCCCGGTCGAGCACGAACTCATCGGCGACCTGCACGGCCGATGCCGTCGCGCGATCCACCTCCAATGCGCCGGTGGCCGTGACACCCTGTCGCTCTGGAACCTCGGGGCAGACGAGGTGATCGGCGTGGACATCAGCCCGCGAATGCTGCAGCTGGCCGCCAGGCTCACGGAAGCGACGGGTGCACCGGCCCGTTGGATCGAATCCGACGTCCTGGATACGCCACACGATCTCGACGGCACGGGCGACCTGGTCTATACCGGTCGCGGCTCGATCATCTGGCTCCAGGACCTTGACGCCTGGGCTGCGGTGCTCCGGCGACTGCTCTCCCCCACTGGGCGCCTGGTGATCTTCGATGGCCATCCAGCCGAGTGGCTGTTCGATGGCGCCGAGGATGGGCGATGGACGCTCACCGACTACGACTACTTCGGCGGACCTGAGGCGTCACGTGGCTGGGCGCCCGAGTACATCGATCATCTGTCGGTAGCCGAGGACGACCAGAGCCTGAAGTTCGCGCGCGCCTGGACGCTGGGTGAGATCGTGACCGCGCTGCTCGGCGCGGGGCTCCGCCTGGAGCGCGTGGCGGAGCACCCGGTCGACTGGTGGGCGGGGCATCTCGACGTACGACCGGAAGAGCGTGGACGACTGCCGCTCTCGTTTTCAATCGTGGGGTCGCGCGGCGACTGATCGCTTCCCACGCTATCCCGTGAGCGTCGCCTCCTCGGCCAGAGGCAGGTCATCGGGCCGGGCTGGGACCGACAGCATCGTGCGAAGCGGCGAGAACCAGATCGAGACGAAGGCAAGGACCGCACCGGCGAGGCCGACCCAGAGGGCGAAGCGGAGCCCGTAGACCTCGCCGACGATGCCCGCAAAGACCGTGCCTCCCAACTGAAGCAAGGTCGACGAAGTCCCGATGGTCGCGTTGACTCGACCGAGTAGCCGATCTCCAACGATCGACTGGCGCACGGAGTTGTCGATGATGTCGTAGGCCGTTGCGCCGCCGTCTGCGATGAGCTGCTGGCCGATCAGGAAGAGGGCGCCGATCGCCACGGCCCCACTCGGAGCCAGGGGGATCAGGGCGCTGCCGATCCCGAACGCGACGATCCCGCTCAGCATCGTCCGACCGATTCCGATGCGCTCGACGATGGGTCGAACAAGCAGCGCGCCGGCGAAGGAACTCAGGCCGCCGACCCCGGCGATCACGCCGATGGCCGCCGGCCCAAGACCGAGTTCGCGCGTGGCATAGAGGATGTACACGGTGCCGAAAATGCCCCAGGTCAAGTGCGAGAAGGCGCTTGACAAGGCGAGAGCCCGCAGAATGGGTGATCGACCGACGAGGCGGAGTCCGTGCCGGATCTCTCGAAGCACCGGTTCACGGTCGTCGGCCGGCGGCGGCAGTGGTTCGGTGTGGCGAATCGACCGGACGAACAGGGCGGAAACCACGAACGAAACCGCATCGACCGCGACGGCGAACGGCGCGGTCAGGACCTCGACCAGGACCCCACTGATGCCGAAGCCGGTGAATTCAGCGGCGGACTCGCTCGCGGTCAGCGCGCTGTTGGCCGCCACGAGGCGCTCCGGGGCAACCAGCGTCGGCAGATACGCCCGGTTGGCGAGATCGAAGAACGTGGTCAGGATCGCGCCCAGGAATGCCACCGCGAACAACTGGCCCAGTCCCAGGACACCGGCGATGGCCGCGATCGGGATCGTCGAGAGCAGGATTGCACGCCCGAGATCGGCGGCGACCATGACCGGACGGCGGCGAAGCCGGTCCACCCAGGCGCCGGCAGCAAGTCCCACGATCAGCGAGGCGATCAACTCCAGCGAGCGAAGTGCCGAGACCTCGAGCGCCCCGGCGTGGAGTACGAGGATCGCGACGAACGGCATCGCCGTCCGTCCAATGAGCGAGCCGAAGACGGATATGGTCCCGGCCGACCACAGCCGGACGAAATCGCGATCGCGCCAGATCGATGAGGGTGAGGGGTCCACGAGCGCGGACTCTACAACCTCGTGATGGACCGGCACAGGGAAACGGAAAATCTACGGGGTCGGCTGCGTAGGCGACGACGCGCGCGGCGCGTGGCACGCGCCGCTGAGCTCAAGACTCGGTCGCGTGCGACGATGGGCGAGGTCGACACTCTCTGATCGAGTGTCAAATCTCCAGAGGCTGGCATCGCATTGGGCGTGATCGTGAGTGATATGGACGGGACGCTGTCCACGGCACAGACCTGGCGAGGAGTCCACGCCTGGATCCTCGCCAACCATCCATCGTCGAGTGCTCGCCGCTTCATCGCGACCCAGTTGCCGCTCATCGCCCTGGCGCGCACGGGCCTCTTCGACCAGGAGATCTTCCGGGCTCGATGGCTCCGTAACCACGCTCGCCTGCTCCGAGGTGTCACGGCCGCGGGCCTCGTGGAGATGGGCGAATGGGTGGTTGAGGCGCACCTCTGGCCCGCTCGACGCCTGCCTGCCATCCAGGCCCTTGAGGCGGCAATCAGTGAAGCCAGGGCATTGGATCCGGCCGTCGAGGTGATCCTGGCGTCTGGCGCCTATCAGCCGATCAGCGATGCCTTCGCTGCGAAAGTCGGGGCGGACGTGGCGCTGGGCACGCCGCTGGAAACGCGGGACGGGATCGCGACCGGGGCTCTGGCTGCCGAAGTCCAGGCTGGCGAACAGAAGGTGGCCGCGGTCATCGCTCACGCTGGTGGCCGCGAGATCCTCGCGGCCTTCGGTGACACGGCCGCGGACATCCCCATGCTGGAGCGAGCTCGACGAGCAGTGGCCGTCGCACCGGACCGTGTCCTGCGGCGCCTCGCGGTCGACCGTAACTGGGAGATCATCGAGGGCCTCTAGCTCGGAGAAATAGCCGGCCCAGGGTCCACCACGGCGATCCGGATGCGCTTGTTGATCCGCCCTTTTGACTCGTAGCCGGTGACCTGGATCTGCCCCACCTCGCGAGTGTTGGCCACATGGGTGCCGCCGTCAGCCTGGAGGTCGAGCCCCACGATCTCGATCGTCCGGATCCTTTCGATCCCCTCGGGCAGAAGGTTGATCTTCGTTCGGATCAGATCGGGAATCGCAAACGCTTCGTCACGCGGCAGGACATTGACCCTGACGTCACGGGCGGCGCGAAGCTCAGTGTTGACCTTTGCCTCGATCTCTTCCACGAGGTCCCCGCTCATCCGCTCGAATTCGAAATCCATCCGGCCCGCGCCCGGCTCCATGTTCCCGCCGGTGACGAGGGCACCGTAGTCGCGCCAGACCACGCCACACAGCGCATGAAGTGCCGTGTGCGTCCGCATCAGGGCGTGACGCCTGGTCCAGTCCAGATCGATTTCGAGTCGATCGCCGATCCGTGGCGGTTCGACGCCCGCCTCGAGTTCATGGACGATTTCGCCGGCCGACTTCCGCGCCGACTGGACGGCCCAGACCCGGCCATCTTCGGCCCGGAGCAGCGTCCCACGATCCGAGGGCTGCCCGCCACCCCCGGGATAGAACACGGTGCTGTCGAGCACGACGAGCGGAGAATCTGTGGCCTCCACGGCCACGACCCGCGCCTCGACTGCGCGCGCATACGCATCGGAATAGCAGATCTGCAGGTTCACGACTCGAGCGTAGACCGTGCGAGGGCCGGCCGCCAGCCTGGTGCCCGGCCAGAACGGCCCAGGCAAGCGACCGATAAGCCACTGATAAGCGCTCGCCGGTACGGTCCCCCGACCTGGGATCCGGCACCAATGGTTGGCTCGGATGGGGACATGTTCAGTCCGGATGGGTTGAGTCCCCCAAAGGTCAGGGGTGTCGCCAGTACTTTGGCCGGATAGAGGGCACACGCCGGATTGGGCAGGATGGTCCTCCG
>JBDTOF010000386.1:0-3196 GCA_039933375.1 Chloroflexota bacterium | reverse complement strand
TCCCTCGAGGACCACGCCTGCTCGCTGAACCGCCGCGGCGGCTTCCTGACGAGGCTGCGCGATGGCACGTGGGCGGGCCATGTTTCCGAACACATTGCGCTGGAGCTGCAGAACCTCGCCGGGACGGACGTCCGCCACGGCAAGACCCGGGGTGCGGGCAAGACGGGCCAGTACAACGTCGTCTACGAATTTCGCGAGGAGGCGGTCGGCGTGGAGGCCGGCAAGCTCGCCGTCCGGATCGTCAATTACCTCGTGGACCCGACCACAAATCCCGATCTCGACTACCTGGTGGAGCTCGAACGGCTCATTCGTCTGGCCGAGCGAGACGCCTTCGGTCCGTCCACCCAGGCGATCCTCGATGAAGCCGCATCGCGCGATATCCCGTTCATCCGCCTCGACCGCCACTCGCTGGTCCAGCTTGGCCAGGGTGTTCACCAGCAGCGCATCAGAGCGACGATGACGTCGCGGACCTCCGGCATCGGTGTCGATATCGCGAGTGACAAGAACCTGACCAATCGGCTCCTCGATTCGGCGGGCCTGCCGGTCCCCAAGGCGGATGTCGTCGAGGACGTCGAGTCAGCAGTCGCGCTGGCCCGCCGGCTGGGCTTCCCGTGCGTTGTCAAGCCGCTGGACGGCAATCACGGCCGCGGTGTCCACCTCGATCTGCAGTCAGACGAGGATGTCCGCGAGGCATTCGCCGGCGCGCTCCGCGAATCGCGATCGGGCGAGGTCGTCGTCGAGACCTACATCCACGGCAACGACTATCGCTGCCTGGTGATCGGCGGACGAGTGGCGGCGATCGCCGAACGAGTGCCTGCCTCCGTCGTCGGCGACGGCAAGCTCACGGTTCGCGAGTTGGTCGAGAAGACAAACGCCGATCCACGCCGTGGCATCGGGCATGAGAAGGTCCTGACCAAGATCCGGATTGACGCCTCGGCCGAGGAGCTCGTTCGCAGCCAGGGATTCGAGATAGACGGCCTGCCTCCCGTCGGTACCCGGGTCAAGCTGGCCCTGACCGGCAACATGTCCACCGGCGGGACCTCGATCGACCGGACGCTCGAGGCGCATCCGGATAACGTCGAGATCGCGGAGATGGCCGCGCGGGTCGTTGGGCTCGATATCGCCGGGATCGATTTCATCTGCCCGGATATCACGGTGCCGGTCCGTGAGACGGGCGGGGCAATCGTCGAGGTCAACGCGGCCCCGGGCTTCCGGATGCACACCCACCCGACCGAGGGAGAGCCCCAGTACGTGGCGCGGCCCGTCATCGATCTGCTGTTCCCGGCTGGGACACCCTCCCGGATCCCGATCATCGGTGTAACGGGGACCAACGGCAAGACGACGACCGTCCGGATGATCGCCCACATCCTCAAGTTGATGGGCCGTCGGGTCGGCATGACGTCGACCGATGGCATCGTGGTCGATGGGCGGACAATCAAGCGCGGCGACATGTCAGGGCCGAAGTCGGCCCGGATGATCCTCCAGAACCCGACGGTGGACACGGCGGTTTTCGAGGTGGCTCGCGGCGGGATTCTCCGTGAGGGCCTGGGTTACGACCGGAATGACGTGGCGGTCGTGACCAACGTCTCCGCCGACCATCTCGGACTTGGCGGAATTGACACCGTTCGCCAGCTGGCGGACGTGAAAGGCGTCGTGGTGGAGTCGGTTCCCCGTACGGGGACCGCAGTCCTCAATGCCGACGATGTCAACGTCGCCAGGATGGCGCAGCGCTGTGACGGGGCCGTCATCTACTTCTCGATGGAGACGGAGAAGGGCGACCCCGGGTTCGACCGGATCGACGGTCATGCCGGCCGGGGCGGCGCGGCGTTCGTCATCCGGCCGACGCCAGAAGGTGACCAGATCGTCCTGCGCCACGGCCCGCGGACGATGCCGGTCCTGTACACCCACCTGATCCCGGCGACGTTCGGGGGGAAGGCCCGGATGAACGTGGCCAATGCGCTGGCCGCCGCGGCAGCGGCATGGGCCGCCGGCGCCCACCTCCACGACATTCGCCAGGGCCTGCGGACCTTCACGACCTCGTTCTTCCAGGCCCCCGGTCGGCTCAACCTGGTCGAGGTCGGCGGTGTGCGCGTCATCATCGATTACTGCCACAACGTCGACGGGATGCGGAGCCTGTCGGACTTCGTCAACCGGATGATGATCGAGAACGGGAACCGGTCAGGTCGGGCGATCGGTGTGATTGGCGTACCGGGCGATCGGCGTGACGAGGACATGCAGGACTACGGCGCCCTCGCGGCGACCGCCTTCGACGAGATCATCATTCGCGAGGATCGCAATCTGCGCGGGCGGGCAGCCGCCGCAACGGCCGAATTCGTTCAGATGGGCGTCGCCAGCGCACAGGCTGCCGGGGGACGGACGCACAAGACCGAGCTGATCCTCGATGAACTCACCGCTGTCCGCGCGGCATTGCGCCGCGCGGACCCGGGGGATCTGCTGGTGATGTGCGTGGATGACGCGATCGCTGTCTACAAGGAGACGATGGCAGCCGCGGGCCAAGGCCTCGGTACGACGGCCTTCGCGGATCCGGGAGAGCTCGAAGCGCCCGAGGGCTGAGGTTCGGGTCGCTCGCCGGAGGAGCTTCGCGGGTCGCCTAACGGCCGAGGTTGAGGTTGGCGCTGACGACGCGAACGATCATCCAGATCTCGGCGATTGAGATCACCACGAGCGCGATACCGATTGCCGCTTCCACCAGGCAGATCCTCCGTCCCATCCGTCCACCGGTCGTCCGGCGAGTGTCGACATCATGGGCGTCCGGCGTGCCTCCTGCCGGGCGAATCCGCACACCTCACGGACGCATCCGGTTCTCCAGGCGCGGCACCATCGCCATGAGTTCGGCGACCGTCTCAACGGACCGGAATCGGAGCTCCTCGAGGAGGCCGAAGACCCCCGGTCGGTCCTCGTGGCAGAGGAGGACGACGATCCGCGCCGCATCCGGACGGGCCCCATCGGCAGCACCCGCGCCGTTCAGTTCCGCACGCAGGGCCGCGCTTTCCGACTCGTAGACCGGGATCTCGTCGGTCCATCCGGCCGATGTCGCGCCCGCACGCAACTCCCCAACGACGGATTCGCGCGAGCGGCCGCGCAGGTAGCCGAGCGTCTCCTTGAACACGACTCGCTGCACGCGGGCGGCGGCGATCGCGCCCATGCCGCGCAGCGTGTCGTCGGGTCGATCGCC
>JBDTOF010000385.1:0-2037 GCA_039933375.1 Chloroflexota bacterium | reverse complement strand
GCTCGATCGTCCTGATGCATCTCGGTGGCTGGAACACGCTCGAGGCGTTGCCGGGAATGCTTGCCGGCCTCCAGGCAAAAGGCCTTCGCCCGGTCACGTTGACGGAGATGCTCGCCCCCTAATGCTCGGACCCGGGTAGCAGGGTCCCGTACATCTCCAGCGTCTGGCGGGCGATCGCGGCCCAGCTGAAATGTTCCTCGGCTCGGCGGCGGCCAGCTTGACCCATCCGCTGGCGGAGTGCTTCGTCCAGGCCCACGCGGTTGATTGCGGCAGCGAGGTCGGCCGAGAACTGCGCCGGATCCTCCGGGTCGAACGTCCCGTCGCGGATCCGCGGGTCAACAAGCAGCCCGGTCTCCTCCGGTACGACAACCTCCGGGATGCCCCCGACCGCGCTGGCGACGACGGCCGTCTCGCAGGCCATCGCCTCGAGGTTGATGATCCCGAATGGCTCGTACACGGACGGGCAGGCGAAGACGGCCGCGTGCGAGTAGAGCTGGATAGCTGCTTCCCTTGGGACCATCTCCTGGATCCAGATCACGCCTGCCCGGCCGCCGCTCACCTCGGCCACGCGCTGCTCCATCTCGGCCCCGATCTCCGCCGTATCCGGAGCCCCGGCGCACAGGACCACCTGGAGCGACGGATCGATGTCGGGGATGGCGTTGACGAGGTGGATGATGCCCTTCTGGCGGGTGATCCGGCCGACGAACAGCACGAACGGGCGATCGGGGTCGACCCCATAACGCTCCAGGACGTCGGTGTTGAGATCGGGCCGGTATTGGTCCAGGTCGATGCCGTTGTGGATGACGTGGATCCGTGCCGGGTCCACCGGGAAGAAACGCAGGATGTCCCGCTTCGTGTCCTGCGAGACGGCAATCAGCGCATCGGCGTCGAGAATCGCGGTGTGCTCCATCCAGCTGGAAAGCGTGTAGGCATTCCCCAGCTGCTCCACCTTCCAGGGTCGGAGCGGCTCCAGCGAGTGTGTTGTCAGGACCAGCGGCACGCCCCACAGCTTCTTGGCCAGGAACCCGGCCATATCGGCATACCAGGTGTGACAGTGGACGATGTCGGCATCTAAGGTGTCCTTGGCCATGGACAGGCTGCGTTGGAACGCATCGAGCGCACCCTTGAAGCGCGGATCCGTGTCGACCTTGGCATCGGACCATGGCCCATAGCCGCGGACGCGCAGGTTCGGCTCGTTGATGTCCTGGTCACCGAAACAGCGGATCTCGACCGGGACCAGGCGGGCCAGCTCGCGGCTCAGGTACTCGACGTGGACGCCCGCGCCGCCATAGACGTTGGGCGGGTACTCGTTGGTGAACAACGCGACCTTGCCGGGCAGTGACACGACGACATCCCTTCGGGCGGGCGGGCGCAGATCCTGCGACGGATGCTACCAAGATCGGACTGCGCCCAGCTCGGGCGGTCGCACCCAGCAACCCAGCATGCTGGTATCATGGTTCGATGAAGATCACCGTTGACCTCGATCCCGACCTGTATCGCGCGGCCAAGGTCGAGGCCGCCCGATCCGATCGAAGCATTCGTGACGTCATTGAGGAAGCAATCACCGGCTGGCTCGATGCCCGCGAGGCCGCCGAGGACCAGGCGTCGGCGAATCAGGCGCTGGCCGAATATCAACGGGACGGAGGCGTTGTGGCCGAAGACTTCTATGAACGCCTCGTCGCGGAGACGCTCGAAACCTACGGGACGACTGCCTCGGACCCTGCGGCCGAAGACTCAGCCTCGTGAGCCAGCCGGCCCGCTGTCGGGTCGAGCTTTCGCCCGCCGCCCAGCGCCAGTTGCGGCGGCTGCCCCCGGGTGAAGCAGCGCGCCTGCGGGCGCCGATCCTGGCTCTCGCGATCGAGCCGCGACCCCGCGATTCGACACCCCTCGTCGGTACGTCATATCTGCGACTTCGGCTCCGTGACCTCCGTGTCGTCTACCTGATCAACGACCCGAAGAAGATCGTCGCCGTCCTCCGGGTCGCGCGCCGCTCCGAGAGCACCTACCGCGGGCTCGGCTGAGCAGCCGTGGGAGGAG
>JBDTOF010000384.1:0-1756 GCA_039933375.1 Chloroflexota bacterium | reverse complement strand
ACCCCGTACTGGAGCGCCACGCTGACGGTCGTGGCGAAGGTGTCCATCAGTCCTGAGACCGTGGACCCCTCCTTGGCCATCTTCAGGAAGATCTCGCCCGGCTGCCCGTCGGGGTAAAGCCCGACCGTGATGTAGCCCTCGTGGCCCGAGATATCGAACCGGTGGGTGACGGCACTTCGCTCCGAGGGCAACCGGCGGCGGTGCGGCTTGATCGCCTCCGCCTGGGCGGCCGCGAGCTGCTTCTTGAGCTGTTCCACGACCTCAGAGTCGGCATCGACGATCACGTCGCCGGCCTTCTTCTTGCCGGTGCTGAGGGGCTGTGAGCGCTTGCTGTTGTCGCGGTAGATCGCGATCGCCTTGAGGCCCTTCTTCCAGCCCTCGAGGTAGACCTGCTCGATTTCGTCAGCCGTTGCAGCCTCCGGCATGTTGACGGTCTTGCTGATGGCACCGGAGATGAACGGCTGGATCGCGCCCATCATCCGGATGTGGCCCATGTAGTGGATGGACCGCACGCCGTTCTGGGGCTTGAACGCGCAGTCGAAGACCGGGAGGTGGTCGGCCTTGAGGCCGGGCGCGCCCTCGATCGTCTCGTGCTCGCTCAGATACCCGAGGATGCCCTCGACCTCGTCCGGTCCGTAGCCGAGCTTGCGCAGGGCCGCCGGAACGGTCTGGTTGACGATCTTGAGGAAGCCCTCGCCGACCAGCTTCTTGTACTTGATGAGGGCGATGTCCGGCTCGACGCCGGTGGTATCGCAATCCATCATGAAGGCGATGGTCCCGGTCGGGGCGAGGACGGTCACCTGCGCGTTGCGGTAGCCGTGCTTCTCGCCGAGGGCGAGTGCCTCGTCGAAGACGACGCGGGCCGCCGCCTGGACGTCATCCGGGACCCCGGGGGTCGGAATCTCATAGGACGCGTCGCGGTGCTTGCGGATGACTCGCAGGAATGGCGCCCGGTTCTCGTCGTAGGTGACGAACGGGCCGCCGTGGTCGCGGGCGATGACGCTCGACTGGCGGTACGCCTCGCCGTGCATGATCGCCGTCAGCGCAGCGGCGAAGTTGCGGCCATCGTCCGAGTCGTAGGCCAGGCCACGGCTCATGAGCAGGGCACCGAGGTTCGCGTAGCCGAGGCCGAGCGGCCGGAACCGGTGCGAGTTCTCCTCGATCCTGGGGGTCGGGTAGGACGCGTTGTCGACCAGGATCTCCTGGGCGGTCAGTGTGAGGCGAGCCGCGTAGCGGTAGTCCTCGACATCGAACTCGCCATTGGGCCTGACGAACTTCATCAGGTTGAGGCTGGCCAGGTTGCAGGCCGTGTCGTCCAGGAACATGTACTCGGAGCACGGGTTCGATGCGTAGATCCGGTCCGTATTCGCCGACGTGTGCCAATCGTTGATGGTGGTGTCGTACTGGATGCCCGGGTCGCCGCACAGGTGCGCGGCATCGGCCATGCGGCGGAAGATGTCCTTCGCCTTGTACGTGCCCATCGGTGTGCCGTCAACGACCGCATGGGTCGTCCACTCGCCGTCGGTCTCGACGGCTCGCATGAAGTCGTCCGTCACCCGGACCGAATGGTTGGCGTTCTGGAAGAAGACGCTGCCGTAGGCCTCGCCGGTGAAGCTCGGGTCGTAGCCCATCTCGATGAGGGCCCAGGCTTTCCTCTCCTCGAGCATCTTGGAATCGATGAAGTCGAGGACATCTGGATGGTCCGCATCCAGGATGACCATCTTGGCCGCGCGGCGGGTCTTGCCGCCCGACTTCA
>JBDTOF010000383.1:0-3194 GCA_039933375.1 Chloroflexota bacterium | reverse complement strand
GAGAGATCAGAGGCGGACGGCCACCAACTCGCCCCGGCCGATCGGCACCACGAGAGCGCTGAGTCGCGAGTCGGCCAGGGCGGTATCCCGGAACTCCGCGAGCGCGGACTCGTGCGAGGTGAGATTGTCGGCCACGAGCATCCCGCCGGGCCGGAGCGCCTGGATCGCCGGCTCCAGCATGCCCAGGTAGTCGTCCTTCTCGGCATCGAGGAAGACGAGATCGGCGGTGCCGGCAAATGACGTCAGACCGGCTGAGCCGTCCGAGTCCCGCAACTCCACGCGATCCCCGACTCCCGCGTCGGCGAACGTGGTTCGAGCCAGCTGGACCTTGGCGGGGTCAACCTCATAGGTGATGACCCGGCCATCGTTGTGTTGTGCTGCGACAGCCAGCCAGAGGGTCGAATAGCCCGAACTTGTCCCGATCTCGACGATCGTTTGGGCCCGGGTGCCAAGTGCGAGCGTCAGCAGGAATTCGCCGACATCAGGGGAAATCGCCCGGAGGCGGCGCGACATCGGCGTCCCGTCGATGCGATCGGCCTGATCGCGGGCCTCGAGGGTTGCCATCACGCGGCGTACTGGTGCTGGGACGAGATCCATCGGTGCCTCCGGGATGCTACGAAATGGTCAGGATCCGCCGAGGGTTGGCGACGGTCATCAGGTCGATGTCCGCGTCCGATACGCCGCGATCGCGGAGGCGGGGCAGGAAGGTTTCCTGGAGGTATGTGTAGCCGTTGCCCTCGTAGTGGCGCAATTGCGAGTTGTGGCAGACATCCTGGCTCAGGAAGACGCGATCCGAGTGGCCGCGCGACAGGAGTTCGAGCAGCAGGTCGATGATCCGCGACTCGCCGTGCCGCTCCTGCGGCGAAAAGGACATCCCGAGGAAGTCGAATTCGATGTTTGCGCCACGTCGAACGATCTCCAGGTAGTGATCCAGGTGCGGGTACGAGTCCGCGTGGCCGATGACGATCCGTGACGGATCGGCCCCCTCCTCCTCGAAGACCTTCATCTGGGCCAGCCCGACATCGCTGAGCACAGCGTGGGTCGTGATCGCGAGCCCGGTTCGTCGCGATGCGCGGGCCACGGCGCGATGGACGCGTTCCTCCGTCGCCGCCAGCCACGGCTTGTCGGTCCCGATCTCCCCGATGATCCCGGGTCGGACGGGCGCATCGGCTCCTTCGACCTGGATCCCCTCCTCGATCTCGCGAACGAGGTCATCGGCGAGAGAATCGACCGAGCGGTGGTCGATCAGCGCCTCGGCCGGGTAGTAGGACTCGCGGTACCAGCCGCAGCCCATGACGACGTGGAGGCCTGATGCCCGCGCCAGCCGGACGAGCCAGGCAGGGTCCCGCCCGACTCCCGGAAGGGTCAGGTCTGCCAGCGCGGTCCCGCCCCGCTCGCGATAGCGCTCCAGTTCAGCGGTGATGACCGGCTCGTCGGCGGTGAGCTCCCAGTAGTCCCAGCGATTCGGGATCTTCCAGAGGGCAATTGCCGTGTGCTCGTGGGGCAGGGTGAACCCGAGTTCGGCCGGGTCGATCGGGCCCAGGACTGTCTGAACGCGGGGCGTGCGCGACGAGGGAATGACCATCCAGGCGAGTCTACGACGGTGACCCACGCACGGTCCCGTGAGCCGCGTTCGCCACCCGGCGCTGCGCGCGCGCCGGCCCGCGGCGGCCCGGCGCCTGCGAGCGCCCCACGAGTACATTCACTACCCTTTGCGGATCGAGTTCGTCAGGTCGGCGCTCGTGAGCGCCGCCGTCGCGGCACCGAAAGGATCAGATGTTCAGTCGCTGGGGGGCGTTCGTCTATCGACGTCGCCGGATCTTCCTCATCGTCATGATCGCCATTGCGGCCGGGGCCCTGCCGCTCGCTTCGGGCACGTCCGCCCAGCTCAGTTCGGGCGGATGGCTCGACAAGAACTCTGAATCCGCGAAGGTCTCCCAGCGCCTGGAGGCGGAATTCGGCGGCGGCCAGAGCGCCTTCCTCGCCCTATTTCGGGCAGATGCTTCAGGCGCCGACGCTCGGGGCGCCGACTTCCAGGCGGCGATCGCGACGACGCTCGCGGGCCTCTCGACCGACAGCCGTGTCGGGGCCATCACCGGATATGCCCAGACTCGCGACGACCGATTCGTCAGCGTTGCGGGTGATGCGACGTATGTCGTGATCGGCCTGAACATGACCGATGACGAGTCCCTCGCGGCGGTTGATGGCATCCAGAGCCTCCTCACTCCGCCGGCTGGATACCAAGTCAGCCTGACCGGCTTCGGACCCATCCAGCGTGACTCAGCGGCTCTCTCGGAGAAGGACCTGCTGCGGGCTGAGACCGTCTCGCTGCCGATCGCAGCGATCGTCCTGGTCCTGGTCTTTGCTTCGATCGTCGCGGCCGGCATGCCGCTGCTGGTGGCCGGCCTTGCGATTCCGGTCTCGCTCGCGATCATCAACCTGCTCGCCCGGCAGACCGACATGAGCATCTACGTCCTGAACATCGCAACGATGCTCGGGCTGGCGCTCGCAATCGACTATTCCCTCTTCATCACCAGCCGCTTCCGGGAGGAACTCGGGAAGGGCCGCACGGTCGAGCAGGCCGTCATTACCGCCGTCGCGACGGCCGGCAAAGCCGTCATGTTCTCCGGCATCGCGGTCGCCATCGGACTGTCGGGGCTGCTCTGGTTCCAGGCGAGCGCCCTGAACTCCATCGGGAAGGGCGGCGCGGTCGTGGTCCTTTGCTCCGTGGTCTTCTCGCTGACCTTCCTCCCCGCCCTCCTCGGCGTCATCGGGCCGCGGGTCAACGCCCTCTCGGTCCGGGGCCTGCTCCGGCGCATCGGCCTCGGCGGCGACGTGGCCGCGACGCGCGCCTCGCGTTGGGAGCGAATGGCCCATGCGGTCATGCGGCGCCCGATCACGGTCCTCGTGCCCGTTCTGGCGGTCCTGTTCATCGCCGGATCGCCGTTCTTCCGGCTCCAGCAGGGCGTCCCCGACGCGAGCATCTTCCCGGCCGGGCTGCCAAGCCGCGATGCCTGGGTTGCCCTGATGACCGAATTCCGCCCCGGCGAGACCACCCCAATCACGATCCTGGTCGACACCAAGGACGGCCCGACCGACACCTCGACGATCCAGGCCGTGATGGACTACTCGGCGCAGGTGGCCTCTCTCGACGGTATCGACCGGGTCGAGGGACCGTTCTCGCTGACCGATCC
>JBDTOF010000382.1:0-2927 GCA_039933375.1 Chloroflexota bacterium | reverse complement strand
GGCGGTCCGGATGTCCGTCCGTGCAGCGACGATGGATGCGCGAGCTGCGTCGAGGATCGGCTTGGCTGTGCCAGCGTTCCAGCTCGTCGGCGTCTGGGCCAGTACGTCAGCGGCATCACCGGCAACGTCGGACTGGGCCTCGGTAATGGCCGCCACCATCAGGTTCAGGTGGCCCTGTGCCTCGGTCACGTCTTTGCCACTTTCGAGAGCCCGCTGGATAGCCGCCGCGAGCCGGTCGGAGGCGCCGTTGAGGCGCGCCACCGCCTTTTCGACGCGATCGTCGGCCTGCACGAGGTGGACCTGTCGGGCCACCAGCACGTAGATCCGATAATCGGTGGAGATCCGGCGGACATCCGCGGTCATGGTTTCGATGGTCGAGTCGGTCGCGATCTCGGACCGGAGTGCGATCAGGCCAGTCCTGGAATCATCGAGGATCCGGGCCAGCGCGGCGGCGTGCGCATCGGTCAGGACCTCGGAGCCGTCGACGATGTCGCTGAGATCCCGGATCGTCGCCAGGCGGCGATCGATCTCGCAGAACCCGTAGAGCTTGAGATTGACGAGGGTCTTGTCGGACTTCCAGGCGTCCTTCGCTTCGCGGCACGCCTCGCCGTCGTGGCCTGCTGCGGGTGGGGCTGTCTGGTCAGTTCCGGTGCCGCTGGGTGTGGGTCCGACGGCGAAAGCCGGCATGGCCACTGAAACGGCCATCGCAAGTCCGGCAAGCGTGCCGGCGATACGGGTGAGTTGTCGGTTCATGGTGCGCTCCCTTCATTCGTGTCAGCGCTGGCATCGGCGCCAAGGTCGGTGTTGATGCCGGACAGCAACGCCTCGATCGAGGTCAGGTCCGGCGTTGAAATGGGTGTGGACGTTGGGGCGGCGGCCGCGGCAGGGGCCGGGCCGCCGGGCCCAGGAGCAGCGGCGAGCCCATTCGAATCCGTCGCTCTCGGGGCTACTGTCGCCGGTCCTTCGGTGGCCGGTGCCTCCGTGACCGGGGTTGCGTGCTGGGTTGACGAGCTGAGAGCCGGCGCCGAGACGTCGCCGACCTGCTGGCTGGTTCGGCCGCAGTTTGCCACCACGATTGCCGCGATCAGCACGGCAACGATGACGAGAAGGGTCCGGTTCAGCTTCGGCGTTCGCATCGTTCGATCGAGTCCCTTTCCGGGCACCGGTTCCAAGTGCCATGCCCCGAGATTGCCGCCGGGCCCTTCCCGCAGCCACGGTCGTGGCGCACGGATTCATCAGGGTTTTGTAAGGCGACCACACCAAACCTCCCTGAAACCGATTCCGTTGCGCCGAGGCAACACGTCGACGTTCAGGCGACGCTGACGGGTAGCCGGCACCGTTGCGATGGGGCACCATGGGGTGGACACGAGTCCACCCTGACCCACCCAGCGCGGTCGAGGTCAGAACCACAGAGGAGGGATCTCTATCGTGCGTGGCAAGCAACTCCTTTCAGGACGTGGCCGCCTGATCGTCGTGATCGCGGCGATGGCCATCGCCATCCCGGGCCCGGCCCTCGGAGCGGCCGGCAGTGGCAGCGCCAAGTCGCCCGGCGGGTCGTACGTAACCGCCAGCGCCCCGTTCGTCACCACGTCCGATCTCGCTGGCGTGACATTCAAGGCGCTGATCAACTCTGGTGAGACCGCCTTCGGAACGATGTTCGAGGGCATTCCGGACGGCATCGGCGTCGTCCCAGGACAGGGGCCGCACGGCTACGTGGATCTGTACGTAGCCCACGAGCAGTCGCCAGTCCCATTCCGCGGCAACGGCGACTACAACAACTCGTCGGTGAGCCGCGTTCGCGTTGATCTCGCCACGCGAACCATCATCGACCTCAGCGTCGTTCTCTCCGCGGATGAGGGATTCATTCGCTTCTGCTCGGCAACCATGGCTGGCCCCGAGCAGGGCTTCCCGCACTACACCCTCCTCGTCAACGAGGAGTCGAACGACCCATTGGCCGTTCCGGCTGGTGCGGTCTACGGCGCTGATCCTGCCTACGGCGGGCTGAACGTTCGCCAGGCCGGCTACACCGCTTTCCTGGATACCGCGAACGGAAAGCTCGGCGTACTCGGTGGCGCTGGCCGACTGAATCACGAGAACCAGGTGATCGTGCCGGGCGGCTGGAATGGGATCTATTCCGTCTCCGGAGACGACACCTTCACCTTCCCCTCAACGCCCCAGCGTCCGAACCTCAGCCAGCTCTACATGTTCAGCACCAAGAACTGGAAGTCCTTCCAGAAGGACGAGGGCGCCATGTGGGCATTCCAGGTCACGGGGACCAATGATGGGCCGCTGGACATGACAAACCCGCTCTCCTACAACACGGCGAACGACTTCTTCGATATCGGCCTCGGCGACGACTGGTCCGGGGAGTTCATCCCCGTCCCGGAGAGTGTGGCCCGGGGCACGGACTCGGCTGTACTGCCGCAGGACGCGCTCGAAGATTGGTCCAACGCGAACAACGTCTTCCAGTTCGTGCGGGTGGAGGACATCGCCTATGACCCGGACAGCCCGCGAACGATCTACTTCACCGATACCGGCAACGACAAGCTGACCGACAACGGTGGCGGTCGTCTGTACCGCGGGTCGAGCGGCGCTGCAACGAACGGCCGGATCTTCAAGATGGTCCTGAACGCGAACGACCCGACCGTGGTCGATTCGTTCTCGATCCTCGCCGATGCGGATGCAGAGGGCATGCGGCACCCCGACAACATTGCCGTATCACACAACAGCGTCATGGTCCAGGAGGACATCGAGGGCGACGCGACGATCTGGATGTACTCGCTCAGCGCTCATACCTGGACCAAGGTCGCGAAGGCGACCCAGGGCAAGGCCGAAACGAGTGGCATCATCGATGTCTCGCAGTGGTTCGGGGAGGGCATGTGGGCGCTCGATGTCCAGTCGCACAACTCCCTGATCGTGGCCTCAAC
>JBDTOF010000381.1:0-5244 GCA_039933375.1 Chloroflexota bacterium | reverse complement strand
AAGGCCGACGCCTTTCGGCGCCGGCCTTGCCCAACCGTGAGAGTCCGCTGACGACTTAGTTGCCGCCTTCGGTGACCTCCACGGTTCCCTTCGTAAAGCCGGTGCCCTTGGTGTCGCCGGTAATGTCGGCGAGGGCCTTCTCGGCCAGGTCATTGCGGAACGCGCCCGAAGCGGGAGCGACCTTGAGGATGCCGCCGTCGGTCGCGATGCCGATGGTCTGATCCCAGAGTGCCTGGTCGGTGATGCCGATCCCGGCCGGCGACGGCCAGATCAGCGGATTTACCTCGTTCATCTGCCAGGCCTGGTGGCCCTTACCGAGCGTGGACCCGGCCGCCAGGACGTACTCGACGCACTTGTCGGCGTTGTCTCGGCAGAAGATCCAGCCCTTGAACGTCGCGCGCAGGAATCGAACGGCGATGTCCTCGTTGCCAGGCGTCTCGAGCCACGCCTTGCGGGCGAAGATCGCGTCCTGGAGCATCGCTGTGCCTTCGGTGTTCCAGTCAATGACGTTGAGGTCGGCTGCTTGGTAGAGCTTGCCGGTGGCCGGGTTGATCGCCTCGAGAACCTGAGCGTACTCGTTGTACGTCATCGCCTCGGCGACGTCGATCTGGCGAGAAAGGAGGGCCGACATGTTGAAGTCCTGGATGACCTTCTCGAAGTCGGTCCCAGCCACAAGGCCGTGCTTCTTCGCGCCGGCGGTCACCTCGTACTCATTGCCGTAGTCCCAGACACCGATCTTCTTGCCCCTGAACTGGTCGACAGACGTGATATTGCTGTCCTTCCAGGACACGGAGCGCGTCCCGGAACGCTGGAAGATCTGGGCGATGCTGACGAGATCGGAGTTACCGCTCTCGACCGCCTCGAGGGCCTTGGGCACCCAGGCGAGCGTGAACTCAGGCCCATCGGGTGCGGAACCCACGGTCACATTGGAGACGTTCGGGCCGCCGGCCACGAGCGTGACTTCGAGATTTTCGGCGGTGTAGTAGCCCTCGTTGAGGGCCGCGAACTCACCGGCGAATTGGGCCTGAGGCACCCACTGGAGCTGGACGCTGATCTTGGCCGCTGGAGCTGCTGTCGCGGGAACGTCGGTCGCCGCTGCTGCTGAGGCGGGGGCTTCCGTGGCCGGACCTGTCGTCGCTCCGCCGCCGGCGTTGCACGCCGTCGCGACGAGGACCACCACCCCAAGAAGTGAAATGAGCTTCCGCGAAACCTTCATCGAGTTGTTCTCCTCCTCCGGGGTGAGCGGGCAACGCCCGGACTTCACGTCCGTGCAGTCTATCCGTCCGTGGCGCGCTGCGATGCATGCCATGGGATCACTACTCGCTCGATCGCAACGACCAGGAGGTAGAGCGTGACCCCCGCCACGGAAGCGACCGTGATCGCGGCCCAGGTGATGTCAAAGCGCAGGCGGCTCGAGCTCTGGACGATGACCCGTCCGAGGACGTCGCTCGACCCGCCGAAGTACTCCGCCACGATCGCCCCGATGAACGAGAGCGTCGTTGAGACCTTGAGCCCCGTGAAGAAGAAGGGCAACGCGTTGGGGATGCGCACCTTACGCAGGATCTGGGTCTGCGAGGCTGCGGAGGCGTGCATCAGCTCGATCGCCGACGCACTGACCTCGGACAGGCCGCGGACCACGTTGACCAGCATCGGGAAGAAGACGAGCAGGATCACGATCGCCATCTTGGCGAACGGGTTCAGGATGCCGAACCAGATCGACATGATCGGCGCCGCCGCGATGATCGGAACCGCGCTCGCCCCGATGGCAATCGGGATGACCGCTTCACGGACCCGGGCCCAGCGGGTCACGGCGAAGGCGGTCGAGACACCGGCCGTAACCCCGATGACCAGGCCCCCGAGCGCCTCGTACAGCGTGTTCCCGGCCGCTCGCTGCAGGGTGTCCCACTCGCTGACGAGAGCCGCCCCGATGGCTGAAGGTCGCGGGAGGATGAACTGACGAAGGTTGAGGGCAGTCACCACGATCTCCCAGGCGATCAGGACCCCAACGAAAACCACGATTGCCGGCAGTTGATAGCGGACCTGGCGCCCCAGCCGTGCGAGTCGCAAACGGCGGGTCGGGTTCGGGCCAGTCATCCCACCGCGCCTTCGGCGATGGTCCGGTCCACTGACGCCACCCGGCCGGCCGCGCCGTCACCGCCGATCCGCCCCCGCAGGGTCTCCCGAACCTCGGTGATCAGGGCGAAATATCGTTCGGATTCGCGTGTGTCGTCGGTCCTCGGGCGAGGCAGGTCGATGTCGATCACCCGCGCGATCTTCCCGGGCCGCGCCGACATCACCGCAACGCGGGTGGACAGGAACACCGCCTCGGGAATCGAATGCGTCACGAAGATGACGGTCGTCCCGGTCCGCTCCCAGATCCGCTGGACCTCGGAGTTCATTCGTTCACGGGTCATCTCGTCAAGGGCGCCGAATGGTTCGTCCATCAGCAGGATCGACGGCTCGAGGGCCAGGGCCCGTGCGATTGCAACGCGCTGCTGCATTCCGCCGGAGAGCTGGTATGGGTAGTGGCCGGCGAAGTCGCGCAACTCGACCAGGTCGAGCATGGCCGGCACGCGCTCGTTCCGGTCCGATCTCGCCATCCCCTTGACTTCGAGCGGCAGCGCGACATTGGCGTGGACTGTGCGCCAGTCGAACAGCACCGGTGCCTGGAAGACGATCCCGTAGTCACGATCCAGGCGCGCCTGCCTGGCTGGCTTGCCATTGATCGTGATGTCGCCGGTCGACGGCAGGGTCAGGTCCCCGATGAGCCGCAGCAGGGTCGACTTCCCGCAGCCCGACGGGCCGATCAGCGAAACGAACTCGCCGGGCAGGATGTCGAGGTGGATCGACTCGAGCGCCTTCGTCTGGACCCCGTCAGCGCTGACGAAGATCTTGCTGACTCCCTGGACGGAGACGGCTGCGTCGGGCATTTCGCTCACTCTCTGCTGCGGGCCATGAACGTCAGCCGGCCGTGCTGTCTGGCCGCCCGCGCAGGGCGACGAGCTCTGCGATCCGAACGGCGAGGAAAAAGACAAGCCCGAGCAGCGCCGATGCCAGGATGGCGGCCCAGAGCTTTTCCGGGCCGCTCGCGTACTGCTCGTTGAAGTTGAGGATGGACCGGCCAAGGCCGAACTGACTGCCGCCCGGGTTTCCCTCGCCGACGATGGCCCCGACGATGCTGGCCGTGGCCGCGATCTTGAGGGCGGAGAAGAGGTACGGCAAGGAGGCCGGAAGACGGAGTTTCCAGAAGATCGTCCAGCGCGAGGCGGCGCAGCTCTGCATTAGCTCGAGCGCGCGCGGATCCGGTGAGGTCAGGCCGCGCAGCTGGGCCACGGTGACCGGGAAGAACGTCAGGTACGTCGCGACCATGACAATCCCGAGGACACCGTTGCCGAAGGCGAAGGCGATCAACGGCGCGAGCGCCAGGATCGGAATGGTCTGGCTCGCCACGACGTACGGCATGAAGGCGCGCTCAGCGAGCTTCGAATGGACGAACACCGCGGCCAGCGCGAGCCCGAGAACGGCGCCTGCGAGAAAGCCGAGGACGGCCTCGCGGCCGGTGTACAGCGCAGCCCCGAAGAGATAGGCGCCAAGCGTCTGCTCCTGTTGCCGCTGAACCGGAGCAGCAAGGGCATCCACGATCTTCCAGATATGCGGCAGGGAGAGGTCGCTGGCGATCGGCCAGGCGAAGGGTGGGTAGTAGACCGTTTCGTTGCCGGCAGCATCGTGAAACCGCCACGGATCGCCGCCCAGCAGCTTGGCTCCCTCCCAGAGGACCAGCATGCCGATCAGGAAGATCAGCGTGACGAGTCCGCCCCGGGCAACCCCCCGAATGGTCTGGAGCCTTGCAATCGGTGACGACGGGGCCATCGGCGACGCTCAGCCCGGGCCCTAGCCGACGACTGCCTGATCGGCGATGTCGAGCGCGGCGTCCAGGACGTCGAAGCCCTCGGCCAGCTGCGCCTCCGTGATGCACAGGGGCGGGTTGGTGTGGATCGAGTTGTTCGCGATCATCGCGTAAACCCCGTTCTCGCGGAGGTACTTGCCGATCGCCTTCATCTCGTCGCTGGTGCCGTTGAACGGGGTCATCGGCGTCCACGGATCCCGGGTCCGAACGAGATCGAGGATCCCGAACAGACCGAGGTTGCGGTGAGCGCCGACGGACGGGTGCTTCGCCGCGAGGCGCTCGTGGTGCGACCGCATCACCGGCCCGAGACGGGCGGCGTTCTCGATCAGGCCGTCCTCCTCGTACACCCGGATCGTGGCCAGCGAGGCTGCCAGGCTGACGGGGTGCGAGCTGTAGGTCAGCCCGCCGTAGAACATCTTCGATTCGAAGGCCTCGGCAATGTGGGCGCGCATCGCGACGGCACCGAGCGGGAGGTACGAGCTCGTCAGCCCCTTGGCCATGGTCATGAGGTCCGGGGTCACGCCGGCGTGATCGATCGCGAACCATTTGCCAGTCCGCCCGAAGCCGGCCATGACCTCATCGGCGACCATCAGGATGCCGTTGCGATCGCAGATTTCGCGGACGCCGGCGATGTAGCCATCCGGCGGGATGAGGATCCCGTTGGTCCCCACGATCGTCTCGAGGAAGACCGCGGCGATGGTCCCGGCTCCCTCGTAGCGGATCACGTCCTCGAGGCCCTGGAGCGATTCTGCGACCGGACGCGGCTCGGCCTCGCCCCAACGATGGGTATCGGGGTAGCGGACGACGCCGACGATGCCCGGCTCGTTGGCCCAGCGACGCGGATCGCCGGTCAAGGTCATGGCCCCGTACGTCGCTCCGTGGTACGACCGGTAGCGGGCCAGGATCTTCTGCTTCCCCGTGTACTGGCGAGCGAACTTGATCGCGTTCTCGACCGCCTCTGCGCCACCAAGGGTGAAGAACACCTTGTTGATGTCGCCGGGCAGGATTTCGGCGAGTTTCTGGCCGAGGCGTCCGCGGATCTCGGTCGCGAAAGCCGGCTGGACGTACTGGAGCTTGAGCGCCTGCTCGGTAATCGCGTCAATGACCCGTCGATCACCGTGGCCGATGTTGACCGACATCAGCTGGCTGTTGAAGTCGAGGATCCGCTTCCCCTCGGGCGTATACAGGTAGACGCCTTCGGCACGGTCGATGGCAATGGGATCGATGGCGCTCTGGACGGACCACGAGAAGAAGGTGTGGGCCCGATTGAGGGCGACGATCTCGGCGCTGGACATCGCGGTGGCGGATTCGACGGCCATGGAAGGCTCCAACTGCGC
>JBDTOF010000380.1:0-1627 GCA_039933375.1 Chloroflexota bacterium | reverse complement strand
TCGGCCCGCCAGGGCTCGGCGCCACGTGCCGAGGCGCGCCCGCGCGTGGTGGGGCCGCCCTTTGCCGGAACGAGCTGCTCGTACGCAGCCTGAATCGCCAGGAATCGGACCAGCGCTCCGGGACCGGCGGAGTCTGGATGATTCGCCTTGGCCAGCGCCCGGTACGCCTGCTTGATATCGGCGGACGAGGCACCGGGCCGCAGCCCGAGGACACGGAGCGGATCGTTGGCCATCTGCGACAGTGTCGCCGACCTTTGGATTGGCGTCTCGTGCCGGCCTGCGCCTCCGGCGCTGAGGACGCGCCCGCTAGCGGCGCCCGATCAACTCGTTCAGCGGAGCCAGTTCGAAGGATGCGATCGACTCCGCATTGATCCGGCCGTGCGGGTCCATCTCGACCGGCTGGTGGTATCGCCCAAGAACGCGCAGCGACTGCCCGGAGAGCGCGCCCGCCTGCCGCAGCGCCTCGACGGTGGCGGCCCAGATCCCGCGATCGTGACCGTCGCCATCCTCGATCTTGATCGCCATGCCCGAGGCCGGGTGATCCACTCCGTTGCCCCGGGGTCCGGCCAGGATCGCGAGCCCTCGGAGCGCCTCCATCCCGCCCTTCGACACCAGGCGATCGGGCGCCGCCTTCATGACGGAGGTATCGAGCCGGTCCCGGCTCCCGGCGACGAGCTCCGGGTGCCGCATCATCGCGTCCCGAATGGTCGTCAGGCTCCCGATCAGCGGCGCGCGCGAATCGCCGGCCGGGAGCGCTGGTGGATCGGCGAGGAAGGCGAAGGCCCGGGCGACCTCCCTGAGGGTGAAGGCGTACGTCGGGATCCCGCACCCGTCGATCCCCATGCGGAGCTTTGCCGGGGACGTGCCAAAGGCCGTCGCAAGGGCCGCCCGATAGGCGATCTGCGCGGGATGCTCCTCGAGCCAGTAGCCCTCGGGATCCCAGCCCCGCAGCCGGCAGAGCAGGAGGAAGACGGAGTGCTGACCTGAGCACATGTGACGGATCGGGCTCCCCTTCTCGCCGTCGCGGGCGAGACGCGCGGCGGTCAGGGCATCGAGCGGGGCGCCGTCGGAGCCACAGGCGAGATGCGCCTGGCTGACCCCCGTTCGCCGGTACATCGCCTGCAACGTCCGGACATGGATGTCCTCGCCTGAATGGGAGCTGGTCATGATTGCGAGCTCGGCCGACTCGAGTTCGAAGGCGGCCTGCCCACCTGCTTCGAGGAGGGCGGCCAGACCGAACGGCTTCACGCACGATCGGAGGTTCACGACGACATCTGGATCCCCGAGGGCCCGCAGAATGCGGCCCGAGACGTCGACCTCCACCACGTCGCCCCGGTGAAAGCTCTCCTCGATCCCATTCCGAACGTGCCGGACCAGAATCGGTGGGGCCGCACGCCGCCCGCGCGTGCGAACGCCGGAAGCAGGTGATGGCACGGGCAGCTGGATCCTCCTGGGCAACGAGACAGCAGAAACGCAACGGTAGAGATCCGAGACACCACCGTCAACGCGACGCCACTCTCCACTCGCCGGCGATGGTCTACGATGCCAACAACGACCCCACCGATGGCCCACAGCGGCCGCATCCGTCCCGGAGGAACACGTCGATGACGACGCCGACGCTCCATGT
>JBDTOF010000379.1:0-3155 GCA_039933375.1 Chloroflexota bacterium | reverse complement strand
CCGGGTCGGATTGGCCGAGCTCCCTGCCAGTCAGCTCGAGGAGCTTCATCACGTCACCGGCCAGGTGAAGGCGCAGGCCCGGAACGCCGGGTACTTCAACCAGCCGCGTGTTTTGACGCACAAACGCGCGCCGCCGCGCCAGGGAAGACTTCGCCATGCGTCAAGACTAGGGGGGCAGTGATCCGCGCGCGAGCGAGACTTGGACCGCCTCCCAACTACACTCGAACTATTGGCGCACGCTGGCGTGATCACGCCCGAATTCCGAAGGACGAACCATGGATCAAGGCCCAGCAGGCTACACGGTGGAGACCGTTCAGAGCGTCGCGCGCCTGGAGCAGTCCATTCAGGCCCGCGCATCGACCGACCGCACGTTCATCAACTGGTGGATCTACTGGCTGCTCTTGAGCTGGATCACGCTCGGGATCGCACAGCTCGTCTACTTCTATCGCCGCATGTCACGCGTCGATGCCTTCAGCCGCCGCAAGGCCGCCTACTATGAGGAGCTGGTCGAATACACCGAGCGACGCGCCGAGAGTGCTGGCTCAGCCGCGTTCATCCGGCCGATAACGGGCCAATTGCGGGCGGATCTTCAGGCCGCCGGGCGGTCCAGCCTGAAGCCCCTCAACGCGGGTCTCCAGCTCCTGTTGTCCATCATCACCCTCGGGCTGTGGGCAATCGTCGCCTACTACATGGTCAATCGAGCCTGGGATGACCGCCAGCGGTTCGAAGCGGCGTTCGATGATCGGCTAAGCCAGGCGTGGCTGCAGCTCGGCCTCCTGCGCCACCCGATCACGTTCCGGATCGACGAGGGCAAGCACCGCAACGTCGCTCTGTGGTTCGTCGTGTCGATCTTGACGTTCGGGATCGGGTTCATCGTCTGGGACTACCGGATCCACTCGGACCCGGATCGGCTCTACCCGGAGTTCCACAGGGTCGAGGACTCGATCCTTGCGATCGTCCGCACCGCCTGAGGGTCCCGGTGCCAGCGCGCTCAGGCGCCGACGGCGACCTTCAGCATGACCTCATCGCCGAGATGGATCACCCCGGTGCGGACGACCGCTGCGTTCAGGGCGAGACGCCCCCGAAATCGGCGACCGATATCCCGGAGCACCTCCGGATCGCGGACGAGGGTGTCCGGATCGACCGTGGTCATGGGACAGCGTGGCCGGAGCGAATCCAGTCCGACGATCGCACCACCGATGTGCAGCTCTGCTCCAGGCCAGTCGATCTCGGCCATTCCCTCCACGCCGTTGATCAGGATGTTGGGACGGAGCCGCCGGACATCCCGACCGAATGCCTGCACGGCGCCATCGGTGGCCACCAGCAGCGGCAGCACGTCGAACCGTTCGGGGCCTGCGTAGGCCGCGAGCCAGGCATCCTCGCCGGCCGCACGTTGGACAAGCTCCAAGGCCTCGCGCGAGTCCCACGGGTACCCATCAACGAGCGGTTCACCATCCGGACCCAGCGTCCCGTGCAGTCCCAGCAGGCGGTGGTGGCGCCGCGAGGTGCGCACCCCCTCCGGGCCGCGGACATGCACGATTCGATCGCCCGGAATGCCGAGCTCGGTGAGCAGCGCCTCCTCGATCTGTTCGCCGGCCAACGTCTTCACCGGATAGCGCCACAGGGCGCCGACGCTCAAGGTCACGAGGCACGCTCAAGGAGGCGGGACGCCGCAAGGCGGGCATCCGCGATGGGCGTCGAAGAACCGAGCACCGTGGATTGGACGATGGCGCCGTCGATGAGCACCCCAAGCGCGCCGGGTAGCCAGGCTGGAGCATCCGGCCTGCGTTCGTCGAAGAGCCCCTTGAGGTAGTCGATGAGGGCTCGCTTGTGGCCTGCGACGATGACTCGCTGCTCGTCGTTGATCTCCGTGGTCTCGGCGAACGCGTTGATGAACGCGCATCCGCGAAAGTCAGGTGAGGCGGCCCACTCTTCGATCACATCGAACGGGGCCGCCAGCGGGTCGCTGCCGGCGGAGATCCTCTGGTTCACTGCCTCGGCGAACCAGTCCATCCAGCGACGGTGCCGGTCCTGTAGCCAGGCCGTCACCAGATCCCGCTTGGACGGGTAGCACGAGTAGAGGCGGCGTAGCGAAACCCCCGAGGCGTCGCGGACGTCATCCATCCCGACGCCCGCGATCCCACTCGCGTAGAAGAGCCGGTCGGCGGTCGCCAGGACATCCTGTTCCGTGGTTGTCATGTAGCCCGAGTCCGATGTGAGAACCATGGTTCTCACAGGCTAGCGAACCGCGCCTCTCGTGTCAAACCGCCACGGTTGTCTTCGGCCAACGCACAACCGTATGGTTGTAGCAATGGAAACAATGGCGCGCCACGGACCGATGGCCAACACCTTCGCGGCGCTCCGGGCGCAATCCCGGGCTGCCCGCCCGTGAGCAAGCCTCGCGCTCGCACTCCCGTCTCGCCGGAGACGGAGCTGTATGCCCCGGTGAAGACATTGCTCGAGGCCCAGGGGTACGACGTCAAGGGCGAGATCAAGGGCTGCGACGTGGTGGCCGTCCGCGGTGACGAGCCGGCGGTGGTCGTGGAGCTCAAGCGCACCTTCGGGCTCGGTCTCGTCTTCCAGGGCATCGACCGGTTGGCCATGACCGACGCGGTCTACGTGGCTGTCGGTGCCTGGCCATCGAAGCCCGCCGAGACGCGCCGTCTGTGCCGCCGACTGGGCCTCGGCTTGATCGTCGTGTCCCACGGTCGCGCGGAAGTCGTGCTCGACCCGCTGCCGTATCAGCCCCGTCGGAACCGACGCCGGGCGGGCGCTCTGCTCGGTGAGCACCAGCGGCGCGTCGGGGACCCCACGGTGGGCGGCAGCGTCCGGCGACCGATCATGACGGCCTATCGTCAGGAGGCCATGCGCTGTGCCGCGCTACTTATCGCCGGTCCGATGGCGCTCCGTGACATGCGGGCTGCCGACGCTGTCCCGAATGCGGGCCGGATCGTGCGCGACAACGTCTACGGCTGGTTCGAACGGATCGACCGGGGGGTCTACGCGCTCTCGCCCAGCGGTCGACGAGCGTGGCCATCACGGACCGAAGCCTGAGGCGACTTCGCGACCCGTCTGCACGCACCAAGAGAGGGTTGTGGCTCGTCCGTCCGCGACGCGAGCGGACGAGCCTCGGAGAGCGACGACTAGATCGACCG
>JBDTOF010000378.1:0-3202 GCA_039933375.1 Chloroflexota bacterium | reverse complement strand
TCTACCGCATCTCGGATGACCTTGCGGTCATCGGCACCGTCGATTTCTTTCCACCCCTGGTCGACGAGCCGCGGCTGTACGGTGAGATTGCGGCCGCGAACGCGCTGTCCGATGTCTTCGCGATGGGCGGGCGTGTGTTGTTTGCCCTGTCCATCGCAGCGTTTCCGGAAGAGCTGCCGCGAGACACGATGGCGTCGATCTTCGAGGGCGCCTCGGCCAAGGTACGCGAGGCTGGCGGGACCCTGGCCGGCGGTCACACGATCAAGGACCCAGAGCCGAAGTACGGATTGGCGGTCATCGGCGCCGTGCACCCGGACCGACTGTTCCGGAAGGGCGGGGCGCAGCCGGGCGACGTGCTGCTGCTCACGAAGCGGCTCGGGACTGGGCTGCTCGTGTCCGGTCGGCGCCAGGGGCTGACCAGCGATGCCCAGCTCGATGCGGCAACCAGCCAGATGACCGCGCTCAACCGCGCGGCCGCGGAGGTACTCGGCGCCCACGGGGTTCGAGCCGCCACCGATATCACCGGTTTCGGGCTGTTGGGACATGGCCTTGAAATGGCGCGCGCCTCGGGGCTCCGGTTCGTCTTCGAGGCTGCGGCGCTGCCGGCGCTGGATGGGGCGCTCGAGTTGGCCCGGGTCGGCGTCGAAACGGGGGGTGCGGCACACAACCGGCGGTTCGTCGAGGAGTCGCTTTCGGTCGCCGACGAAGTGGCCGCGGAGCTCGTCACCCTCGCGAACGATCCGCAGACATCCGGCGGCCTGTTGGCCGCAGTGCCCGGGGCCTTCGTATCAAGGATCGAGGCCGATCTCGCCGACCGGGGCGTCGAATCCTGGAGGGTGGGACGCGTCGAGGACGGGACGATCGGTGGAGCGGCGATTGCCCTGACCGCCTGAAACGGAGCCCGCTAGCTCGCGGTCGGCATCCCCGGGAGCATGACCGTGACGCGCCCACCGGTCGGCGCCAGGTTCTCCGCCACGGCATCGCCGCCATGTGCCCGCGCCAGGGCGCGCACGATCGACAGGCCCAGCCCGCTTCCCGATCCGGTCCGGGCCGGATCGGCGCGATAGAAGCGATCGAAGACCCGGTCCAATGAGCCCGGCGGGAAACCGGGACCGTCATCGCTCACCCGAAACGCCACCGACTCGGCGGCGAGGTGCGCTTCCACGAGGACGTGAGCTCCTGCCGGAACCACGGCCAGTGCGTTGTCGATGAGATTGCCGAGGATCCGTTCGACGGCAGCGCGATCGGCAGCCAGCACCAGGCCATCGTCGGCCTCCGCGCGCAGCTCCACGCCGGCCGAGTTGGCACGAGGCGCGAACCGCGCCACCGCCTCGTGGACGAGGGTCGTCGGATCAAGGTTCTCGGGGCGGAGGGTCAAGCCGTTGGTGCCCGCCTCCTCCACCGATCGCAGGTCCTCGATCAGCCCGCCCATCCGGCCGGCTTCCTGGGAAATGGCTTCGGCGGCGCGCGCGATGGCGGGGCCGCGTGCCGTTCCATCACGCAGCGCCTCCGCGAACCCGGACACGACCGTCAGTGGCGTCTTGAGGTCGTGGCGGATGTTGGCAAGAAGCTCGCGCTCCTCGTTCCGGACGCGGTCGAGTTCGGCGGTCATGGCGTTGAACCCCTCGGTCAGGTCGCGGACCTCGCGCGGACCCTCCGGCGTGACGGGCGTCGCCGCAGCCCCGGCCGCTGGCAGTGCCGCCGTGGCGTCGGCGAGACGTCGAAGGGGTCGCGTGATGGACCTCGAGAGGAGCCAGGCAATCGGCGCCACGATGATCAGGATCACGATCGCGACGGCCGGCAGGACGCGGAGCAGGTCACGGATGGCCAGCGCGCCCGAGTTGTCCGGTGCGGTCAACACGAGGAGGACACGGCCAACCAGCGTGGTCTCCTTGCGGAGGACGGTCGCCGAGTAGAGGAGGCGACTGCCATCCTCCGCCGTGACCGCGCCACCCGTCGAGCCGCCGACCGCGAGGTCGGATCGGACCGAGATCAATCGTGGACTGAGCGGCGACGGTCCGCCGGAAGCGACCACGACCCGGTCGCCGATGAAGGTGAGCAGCCCCAGCTCGGGGCGCAGGTCGGCCTGGAGGTTGGTCACGGCAGCTCTGAGCTCACCGCCGCCCAGCGGTCGGATTCTGGCCGCGAGCGGCTGGGCGACATCACCGAGGCTGCTGATCGTCGCCTCCTGGTGCAGGGATCGAAGGCTGACGAACAGGCCGGCGCCGACCGCCAGCACGGCCACCAGGCCCACCGTCACGAACGCGGCCGCGATCCTCGAGGAGACGCGGTCAGGCATCGGCGACCAGCCGGTAGCCGACGCCCCTGACCGATTCGATCGCCGGCCCATCCGGGCCGAGCTTCTTGCGGAGCTCCGAGACATGCACATCGACGGTCCGTGTTTCGCCGGGGAAGTCCGTCCCCCAGACGTCCTCGAGGAGGGAATCACGGCTCAGGACCACGCCGGGATCCCGCGCCAGCGCGGCGAGGAGATCGAATTCGCGACCGCGCAGCTCAACAACCCGATCGCCGACCCCGACCTCGCGCCGTCGCGGGTCGATCCGCAGGGTCCCGACCTCGATCGGGCGCCCCAGCCGAACCGTGCCGTCGGTCCGCCGGAGGATCGCCTTGACGCGGGCGACGAGCGCCCGCGGGTTGAACGGCTTGGTCACGTAGTCGTCGGCCCCGAGCTCGAGCCCCACGATCGCATCGATGTCGTCAGTCCGGGCCGTGAGCATGATCACCGGCGTATCGGCCTCGCGGCGGATCGCGCGGCAGACCTCGAAGCCGTCCATCCCCGGGAGCATCACGTCGAGGATCACGAGGTCGGGCCGGTGCTTGCGGTGCGCGTCGACGGCCGATGGTCCGTCGGCCGCCACGACCGTCGCGAAGCCAGCTCCCTCCAGGTAGAGCCGCAAGAGCTCGACGATATTGGGTGCGTCGTCGACCACCAGGATCGTCTTCATCGATCGCGAGTCTACGCGGGACCAGGTCGGCGAAGGGCCGGGCAGCGCGCCGCGTCACGCGCCGCGTGACGATGTGCCCGCCGACGCGAGGCCAGCGGGCACATGTCGGGTCCCGTGTTGTGGCTGATCAGATCAATCAGGCCGCTCGGAGTGCGGCCATCACCGCACGAGCCTCGCTCAGGGCGGTCCGGATGTCCGTCCGTGCAGCGACGATGGATGCGCGAGCTGCGTCGAGG
>JBDTOF010000377.1:0-2609 GCA_039933375.1 Chloroflexota bacterium | reverse complement strand
AGCCGGTTGGTGCTGCGGTTGCAGGCGAGGTCCTCCGGATCCTCGAGGACGAATCGCTGGTCGAGGCAAGTGCCGCAAAGGGGGAGCGCCTGCGCGGGCTGCTTACCGCCCGCCTTGCCGATCACCCCAACGTCGGCCAGATCCGCGGGCGTGGCCTGATGGTCGGTCTTGAGTTCGTGGCGGATCGGGAGACGCGGGACCCCCTCCCTCGGTCCGCGCGACTGACGGAGGCGATCGTGCGTGCCGCTCGGGACCAGGGGGTCCTTCTGTACTCGGGGACCGGCATCGCAGATGGAACGGACGGCGACTCGATCCTGCTCGGTCCGCCCTTCGTCATCACCGACGAGGAACTGGTCCGAATCGCTGATGTGGTCGCCGAGTCCGTCGAGGCCAGCGTCCAGAGCATCGCACAGGCCAGGTGACCGAAAACCAAGCCAGAGCGATCCAGGCCGTCGTCTTCGATGTCGGCGAGACGCTCTGCGACGAGACCCGGGCGTGGACCTTGTGGGCGGATTGGCTCGGGATTCCCGCGCTGACGCTTCACAGCGTCCTGGGTGCCGTCATCGAGCGGGGTGAGGACCACCGCCGGGTCTTCGAAATCCTGCGCCCCGGGCTCGACGTAGCGGCAGAGTCGAGGCGCAAGCGAGCGTCGGATGGGTTTGCCTGGGCGATTCGCGAGGATCTCTACCCGGATGCTCTGCCCGCGCTCGAGGCACTCACGGACGCCGGGTATCGCCTCGGTGTGGCTGGCAACCAGCCGATCGAGACTGAGGCATTCATCGGGTCGCTCGGGATCGACGTGGATCTCGTCGCCTCGTCCGAGAGTCTCGGCGTCGCCAAGCCCGATCCCGCGTTTTTCGAACAGATCACGCGGAGGCTGGGGCTTGCCCCATCCGCGATCGCGTACGTGGGCGATCGCCTCGACAACGACGTTCGACCGGCGGCCGGCGCGGGCATGAGGGCGATCTGGATCCGTCGCGGGCCGTGGGGTCTCATTCAGAGCGACACCGAGGCGATCTCTATGGCCAGCGGCACGATCGATACCCTTCTCGAGTTGCCTGACCTTCTGGCGTCACTCGAGTAGCCGCGAAGCGGCGCCGTCCGGTCCCGGTAGCTACTTCCGCCCGCGGAACAGCAGGATCACGCCCAGGACGACCAACAGCGCCGGGACGACGATGTTCGACACTTCCGGGACGGCGATTTCGGACGAGGCCAGAAGGATCAGGCCGGCGCCGACGATCGCCTGCCATCCCCAGCCGCCATTCCGTGACGCGCGGACCAGCGCGATGAACAACAGCGCGACTCCGAAGAACAGCGTTCCCCAGCCGCTGCCCAGCTCGAGTCCGAGGCCGCGCAGCGTCCCCGGGATCGCGGCCGCCGTGAGGAACGCGCCGACGTAGAGCGCAGCCGTGCCACGACGGATCGCCCAGACCAGGAGGAACGCCAATCCTGCCGCCAGGACGGCGGTATTGCCGAGGCTGCGGTACTCGGGAAGCAGGTTCTGAACGATCAGGAGTGCACCGAACACCACGAGGAACACGCCAATCCAGGGGAGGCCCGGTCGGCGCGTGTCGTCCGGTCCCCACTGCCAGCCGTAGGCGTGGATCGTGCCACTCACCGGCGTGGCTCGGCCTTCGTCGTCGCTGGTGGTCACTCTTGAAGCCCTCCACTCGGCTGATCTTCGACCTCGACGTGGCTGAAACCGAGGCGGTCCGCCAGTCGACCGAGGATACCGGGCGCCCACCAGTTCCACTCGCCCAGGAGGCGCATCGTGGCCGGCACCAGAAGGACCCGGATGATCGTGGCGTCGACGAGAACGGCGATCGACATGCCGACGCCGATGCTCTTGATCGTGATGACGTCCGCCAGGGCGAACGCCGCGAAGACGACCACCATGACCATCGCCGCTCCGGTGATCACCCCCGCGGTTTTCGCGAGACCCTCGGCCACGGCCGCCGTGTTGTCGCCGGTCCGGCGATATGACTCCTGGATGCGCGACAGCAGGAGGACCTCGTAGTCCATCGACAGACCGATCAGGACCGCGAACATGATGATCGGGTTGCCGGCGATGGTGTAGCCGATCGGCGTGAAGTTGAGGAACTCGTGGAGGTTGCCTTCCTGGAAGATCCAGACGAGTGCCCCGAAGCTGGCTGACAGCGACAGAAGTGTCATCGCGACCGCCTTCAGCGGGATCGCCAGGGACCCGAACAGCAGGAAGAGGATGATCGCCGACGCGAGGAGGGTCGTTCCGATCGCCCACGGCATCCGGTCGTTCTGGGCGAGCAGGAAGTCCTCGGAGATGGCAGCCACACCGCCGACCTTGATGCTAGTGATGGCATCCCCGCCGGGCACCGCACGAACCATCGGGATGACGGCGGTGCCGGCCGGGATGGCGGGCTCCAGCGGACTGATCGCATCGAGCCGGACCACGCCGTCCCGGATGTAGGCCTTGCGGAGCTCGGTGACCGCGCCCTCAAGAGCCGGGGGCAGCGCCCCGGCTGGCGCGGCATACAGTTGGGCAACCTGATCCGCGGACAGTGGGCCGCCGGTTGCCGGATCGGTCAGCGAGAACGGTCCCTCGACCCGGTCGATACCGTCGAGAGAGGCCA